>NZ_DJTF01000183.1:625-143964 GCF_002438125.1 Pseudomonas sp. UBA6315 | reverse complement strand
ATTTGCCTTCAGTACTGCCCGCCTTGGCGTTGCCACAGGCAGAAACGACTAGGGTGGTCACAGGGCAAATAGATTTAGGCACCCCATGCGCAACTAGAATTTGCGACGTCTGCAGGGACATCTTCATCTTCACGCCCCTGCACAGTTCCTATAATCCGCACATCCCCAGCCCTACCAGGAGCCCACCGTCATGCCTCACGTCCATGACGCTGCCCAGACCGGATACTCCCGCCAGGCCCAGACCTATACCCAGGGCCGGCCAACCTACCCCGAAGCCCTATCCACCTGGCTGCACCAGGCGCTGATGATCGACGGGCATACCCGCGTCATCGACCTTGGCGCTGGCACCGGCAAGTTCACTCGCCTGTTGCAACCACTGACTGACCGGCTGATTGCCGTCGAACCCGTCGAGGCGATGCGCCAGGAATTCGCCAAGTGTGTGCCCGGCATCGAGGTGCTTGCCGGAACGGCACAGGCACTGCCCTTGCCCACTGCCAGCGCCGAGGTGGTGCTGTGCGCCCAGGCCTTCCACTGGTTCGCCGACGCCCAGACATTGGCGGAGATCCATCGGGTGCTCACCCCAGGTGGGCGCCTGGGGCTGGTGTGGAACGTTCGGGATGAATCGGTCGATTGGGTCGCGGCGATCACCCGCATCATCGCCCCTTACGAGGGCGATACACCGCGCTTTCATAGCGGCCGATGGCGCGATGCGTTCGACGGTTCTGGTTTCTCGAAGCCTGAACTTACCTGCTTCGAGCATGCTCACGTCGGCAGCGTCGAAACAGTGATCATGGAGCGGTTTCTGTCGGTCAGTTTCATCGCCAGCCTGCCGCCTGCGGACAAGGCCGAGGTTACCCGGCAACTGCGTGAACTGATCCAGACGCACCCGGCGCTGCGGAGGCTGGAAACCCTCGCGTTTCCCTATCAGACCCAGGCGTACCTCTGCCAGCGACTTGGCTGAGGTTGCGCCCGTTGAAGGATTCACCTCCCACAGGTATGCCGACTGATCAGGTACAACGGCGTACTTGTGGGAGCGGGCATTGTGTGAACTTGTAGAAACTGGGTGAGGCAATTGCTCTGAAGGGCAGCACGATGGTCAGGTGCCGCTGGTGACGCGTGTCCACAACCGCGTGCTCATGCGCATGCCGGCGGGCGACAAGGTCTGGATCGGGAACAGTGTGTCGAGCACCTGCTGAGGTGGGTACACCGCCGGGTTGTCACGCAGGGCCTGGTCCACGTAGGGCAGCGCGGCCGCGTTGCCGCTGGGGTATTTCACCGCGTTGGTGATGTGCGCCATCACCTGCGGGTCGAGCAGGTAGTTCAGGTAGGCATAGGCCGCCTCCAGGTGCGGCGCGGCCTTGGGTATCACCACCATGTCGACCGCCACCGTGGAGCCTTCGCGGGGGATGCTGTAGCCCAGGTGCACGCCGTTGTTCGCCTGCTGGGCGCTGGTCATCGCCTGCAGCACGTCGCCGCTGAAACCGACCGCCACGCAGATATTGCCGTTGGCCAGGTCGCTGACGTACTTGGACTGGTGGAAGTAGCTGATCGACGGGCGAATGCTCAGCAGCGCCGTTTCAGCCTTCTTCAAGTCTTCAGGGTTCTGGCTGTGCGGGTCCAGCCCCAGCACCTTGAGGGTGATCGGCACCATCTGCGTCGGGTTGTCGAGGAAGGCCACGCCGCAGGCGCTGAGCTTGCGGATGTTTTCCGGGTTGAACAGCAGTTGCCAGGACTGGGTGACATCGGTGTTGCCGAAGATCGCCTTGATCTTGTCGACGTTGTAACCGATGCCCGTGGTCACCCACATGTAGGGCACGGCGTAGCGGTTGCCGGGGTCGCTGGCCTGCAGCAGCTGCATCAGCTTGGGGTCGAGGTTGTGCCAGTTGGGCAGGCGGCTGCGGTCGAGCTCCTGAATGGCGCCGGCCTTGATCAGCCGGGGCAGGAAGTGGTTGGACGGGCTGACCAGGTCGTAGCCGCTGCCGCCGGTCATCAGCTTGGCCTCGGTGGTTTCGTTGCTGTCGATGAGGTCGTAGGTGGGCTGTATGCCGCTGCGGCGGGTGAATTCGGCCAGGGTGTCGTCGGCGATGTAGCCGCTCCAGTTGGCGATGTTCACCGAGTCGGCGGCCTGGGCGGCCAGGCTGAACAGCGCCGTGCAGAACACGGCCATGCGGGTGCGTTTCATCATCTTGCCCTCTGTTGTTATTAGTGTGCGCACGGGGGCGCCGGGGTCAACGTTCGTGCTTGGCGCGGTGCACTTCCCAGGCCATGCGCAGGGAAGCGCCGATGTCGAAGAACGGGCGTGGCGGCAGGTAGCCCGGCTGCGCCTGGGCCAGGACATCACCCAGCAAGGGCGACTCGGCGCCGCTGGCCATCTCGACCAGCAGGCGGCCCCACAAGGTGCCGCGGGCGACGCCCGAGCCGTTGCAGCCGGCGACGGCATGCAGGCCCTGGTCGATGCGGCCGAAGCAGGGTTCGCCGGAGCGGGTGCCGCTGAGGTGGCCGGTCCAGGTGTATTCGATGTCCTGGGCGCCCAGCCCGGGGAAACGCTTTTGCAAGCCCTGCACATGCTGCTGTTGGCGCAGCTGCAACTGCGCCGGCTGGAGGTCCCGCTGGCGGTATTCCACGGTGTTGCGGATCAGCAGCCGGCGGCCCGGCAACAGGCGCAGGGTGGCGCCACCCGGCAAGGTCGAGAGCACGCCCCAGGCGCGTTCGCCGAACAGGCTCTGCCAGTGGGGCCCGGTCAGCGGGCGGGTGATGCTGGCGCTCAGCTCCAGCGCGAAAGTGCCGCTGTGGTGCACGCCCACCCTGGGCAGGAAGGCGCCGACACAGGCCAGCACCTGCCCGGCAACCACCTCCCCCGCCTCGGTCCGTGCTTGCCAGCCCTGGCCTGCACGGCGAAGGCTCAGCACTGCGCTGTGCTCGAACACCTCGACCCCAGCCGGCAGGCTGTCGGCCAGGCCGCGCACGTACTTGGCCGGCTGCAGCAAGGCATTGCCGCCGGCGCAATGGATGGCGCGGCTGTAGAAGGTGCTGCCCAGGCGCTGCTGCAGGGGCTCGCCTTCCAGGTACTGGGCGCTGGCGCCTACGGCCTGAAGGGTGTGGAGCACGGCGTCTACCTGCTGCAGGTGCGCAGGCTGGTGCACGGCGAAGTGGTAGCCCGCATCGTCGTATTCGCAGTCGATCGCCAGTGCGCCCATGCGCTTGCGCACTTCAAGGCCGGCTGCCACGCCAATGCGCGAGGCCACCTCGAAGCCGGCAAAGCCGGGCTTGCCGAGCAGCTCGCCGGGGGCAGGCATTTCATGGCTCACGGCAAACCCCGAGTTGCGCGCCGAAGCGCCCTGGGCGACGCGTTGCCGGTCGAGCAGGATGATGCGTTGCCCGGGAAAGCGCGCGGCCAGGGTGTGCGCGGCCGCAAGCCCGGTGATGCCACCGCCGATGATCAGCCAGTCGCTGGCCTGCCGGCCTTGAAGACGCGGATGCGCGGCGGACTCCCCCGCCAGCGCGATCCATCCACAGCGGTTGTCGATTGCCATCAGCTCCTCCACAATCAATGCGCACGGGTTATCGACGTGAAATCGGAGTGCGCTTATGGGGCTTAATCTACGGGGGCCTCAGGCGTGTTTCTAACGCTAATATTTCATTCAGCCATTCCCAAAACGCATGGATAAATTCTTTCGCCCGCCTTCGCTCCAGGCCCTGCAGGCACTGGTGCACGTGGCAGACAGCAGCAGCTTTACCGAAGCGGCCAGGCAGCTGCACCTGACCCAGAGTGCGATCAGCCGGCAGATTCAGCAGCTGGAGGAGCACTACGGCGTGGCCCTGTTCGACCGCACCAGCCGCCGCGTGGCGCTGACCGACCAGGGCCGGGATGCGTATGGCGTGGCCAAGGCGATGCTCGAGGAAACACGTGCACTGGCCCAGCGGCTCTCGCCCGAGCCGCAGGACCGGCCGTTTCGGATTCGCATCTTCGTGTCGCTGGCGGTGCGCTGGTTGCTGCCACGCTTGAGCAGCTTCTATGCACGCAACCCCGAGCTGTGCCTGTCGATCGAGACCGTCAGTGGCGAGGTGGTGGAAACCAGCGGCGATTGCGATGCCTATGTGCTGTATTTGCGCGAAGGGCTCGATGAGCGCCCGTTGACGGTGCTGTTCGATGAGTACCTGGTGCCTGTGTGCGCGCCGACCCTGGGCGATGGCCAGGCCCTGCCCCGCTCGCTCGAAGCGTTGGGCCACCACGCACTGATCCATGGGTCGACCGGGCGGCATGAGTGGAACCTGTGGTTGAAGGCCCATCACGATCAGCCTGAACGGGCCTACAAGCACCTGATGTTCAACCTCGACGACCTGGCGCTGGATGCGGCTGCGCGGGGCTTGGGGGTGGCGATGACCGACCGGATGCTGGCGCATGATGCGCTGCTGCGCGGCGACCTGGTGGTGCCGTTTGGGCAGCCGCTGAAGACCGGGGCCGTGTATGCGCTGTGGCTGCGCGACAGCGGCGTCGCGCACCCGGCGTGCACGGCGGTGTTGCGCTGGTTCGAGGAGCAGTTGGAGATGACCTGGGATGAAGGCGAGGCTGGCTAACAGCCATCTTCAACGTTCTTGTCGGCACTCGATTAGTCAAATATGATACTACGTCTCATTTGCATCGATACCGTGACCGCCCATGGCATCCGTCGATACCGCTCAGTTCACCGCTCTGTACGAACAGCAACACCGCTGGTTGCGTAGCTGGCTGTATCGGCAACTGAGCTGCTCACACCGCGCTGCCGACCTGATGCAGGACACCTTCATGCGCCTGTTGGTCAGCCAGGAGGCGTTCGAAATCCGCCAGCCTCGGCCCTTTTTGGCCAAGGTGGCGCGCAGTGTCCTGTGCAACCACTACCGCCGCGCACGCCTGGAAAAAGCCTATCTGGATGCACTGCAGGCACAAGACCCAGGCGTGCTGCCGGATCTGGCGACCCAGTTGATTGTGTTCGAGACCCTGGTACGGCTGGACGAAGCGCTCTGCGAACTGGATGTCGCCGTCAAAAAGGCGTTTCTCTGGTCGCAACTCGATGGCCTCAGCCACGGGGAAATTGCCGAGCGCCTGGGTATTTCAATCGCTACCGTCAAGCGCCACATCATCAAGGCGGGCGCCCGATGCATGCTGGTTGCGGGCCCGCTGCAATGACCATCGCCACCAATGCCCTTGCCCGGGAACCTGCGCTATCGCCGAAAATGTGCGAGGAGGCGATGGAGTGGTGGCTCGATATGCAGGAGGGCCCTTTCGATTCATCCGCACAGGCCGCTTTCATGGCATGGCGCAGTGAACACCCCATGCATGAGCTGGCCTGGGAAAAAGCCTTGGCGCTGGGCGAGCAGCTCGATTCACTGCGCACCCGCGGCGATGCCAACCTGGCCCGCCAGGCCCTGCTGCTGCCCTCCCAGGAAGGGCTGAGCAGGCGCCGAGCAATCAAGGGCCTGGCCTTGCTGCTGGCTGCAAGCGCCGGCGCATGGGCGAGTCGCGACAGCGAAATGGTGTCGCGCATGAGTGCCGACTACACCACCGGCGTGGGCGAGCAGCGAGCTGTTGCGCTGGCCCCGGGCCTGTCGCTTGAGCTCAATACCCGCAGTGCGTTGAACGCTCGGGCGACTGAACATCGCTGGCACCTTCGGCTGCTCAGCGGCGAGGTGTTGATCGACACGGCCTTGAACCCGGCGGTATCTGTCGACACCGCCCAGGTTCGCGCGCAGGCGCCCTCGGCGCGGTTCACGGTGCGCCAGTTCGACAATGGCTCGACCCAGTTGGCGGTCTATCGGGGCTCGCTGCAAGTCATTCCCGCTCAAGCTGGCAGCTGGACGCCCCTGCAAGCCGGACAACAGGCGCGTTTCGGGCCGCTGGGGATGCTCGATCAGCGTGCAGTGCAAGCCTCCACTGCCGCCTGGGCCGAGGGCATGATCGTCGCCGACGGGCAACCGCTGCAGGCGTTTCTCGATGAACTTGGCCGCTATCGCCATGGCCACCTGGGGTGCGACGCCGCCTTGGCCAACCTGCAAGTGTGGGGCACCTACCCGCTGGCAGACAGTGACCGCATCATCGATGCCGTGGCCCAGACACTGAAGCTGGATGTACAACGCTTCACGCGCCTGTGGGTCAATTTGCGCCCCTCGCCAGCTAACGTTTGACGTTTTTTCGTCCTCGATGAGCCGTTTTGATTTCTGGCGAGACTCATAGGCCATACATCAAAAATCATCGGGAACCTTCGCATGCGCCACCGCCGTCTTTCGTCCTGCTACAACACCTCGCTCGCGGCTTGCGCCGCAGCGGTGCTGCTCGCCACTTCATCGCCCGTGTGGGCCGCCGCCGACAGCAGCGTGCAGCACTACGAAATCCCCCCGGCGCCGCTGGGCACTGCGCTCAATCAACTGGGCCAGCAAGCCCATTTGCTGTTGTCGTTCCCCAACGACTTGATTGCCGGGCACAGCAGCCCGGGCCTGAGCGGCGACTACACGGTCGAGGGTGCTTTGCAGGCACTGCTTGCGGGCAGCCAACTGATTGCGGTGCGCCTGCCGGATGGGCGCTACACCCTCCAGCCGGCGCCGGCCACTACCGGCATCGAGCTTCAGAGCATTTCGATTTCGGGCAAGGCGCCCGGGTCGACCACAGAAGGCACGGGGCTCTACACCACCTACTCCTCCAGCAGCTCGACCCGCCTGAACCTGACGCCCCAGGAAACCCCGCAGTCGCTAACCGTCATGACCCGCCAGCGCCTGGATGACCAGCGCCTGACCAACCTCAGCGATACCCTCGATGCCACCCCGGGCATCATCGTGTTGCGCGACGGGCTGGGCGCCGAATCCGACGGTTACTTCTCGCGCGGCTTCGAGGTCCAGAACTTCGAGATCGATGGCGTGCCCACTGTCAAGCGCATGGACAACTACACCCAGAGCATGGCCATGTATGACCGAGTGGAGGTGGTGCGCGGTGCCACCGGCCTGATCAGCGGCCTGGGCAGCCCGTCAGCGACGATCAACCTGATCCGCAAGCGCCCGACCGTCGAGGCTCAGGCCAGCGTCTGGGCAGAAGCCGGTAACTGGGACCGCTACGGCACCGGCTTCGATGTGTCCGGCCCGCTGACCGAAACCGGCAATGTACGCGGGCGCCTGGTCGCCGACTTCAAGACCGAGAAATCCTGGGTGGACCGCTACAAGCAGGACTCGCAACTGATCTACGGCATCACCGAGTTCGACCTGACTGAGGACACCCTGCTGACCATGGGCTTCAGCTACCAGCGCACGGACGTCGACTCGCCGATGCGCTCCGGCCTGCCGACGCGCTTCACCGACGGCTCACGCAGCAATCTCAAGCGCTCGCTCAATTCGGCGCAAACCTGGTCCTACAACGACCATAAACAAACCAGCTTCTTCACCTCGATCGAACAGCAGTTCGCCCATGGCTGGAGCGGGAAGGTCGAACTGACCCACTCGGAAAACAAGTTCGACGAAGTCTTCAACTACGTCAACGGCGGCCTCGCCCCGGACGGGAGCGGCACCACGCAGTTGCCCGTGCGCTTCTCTGGTATCCCGCGGCAGAACAACATCGATGCCTACCTGACCGGCCCGTTCGGCCTGCTGGGCCGAGAGCACGAGCTGATCGCCGGCGTGACCTTGTCCAACGCCTACGAGAACGTGCCAAGCTACGGCGGCTGGAAGTACGACTACTCCGGCTCGCCGGCCGGTGCGATCGACAACCTGCTGAACTGGAACGGCAACTCGGCGAAACCGGCGTTCGACGTCACGGGCAAATCCACCGCCGACGAAACCCAGTACGCCGCCTACCTCGCCACGCGCCTGCACGCCACCGACAACCTCAGTGTCTTGCTGGGCAGCCGGGTGATCGACTGGCATCGCGACATCGAAGACAAACCCTACAACGCCGAAAAAACCAAGACCAAGGAATCGGAAACCGGTGTCACATCCCGTATGCCGGCGTGGTGTATGACGTCAACGATACGTGGTCGCTGTATGCCAGCTACACGAAAATCTTCAACCCGCAGTCGTCGTGGGTTCGCGACATCGACAACAAGCCCCTCGACCCCATGGAGGGCACCGGCTATGAAGTGGGTATCAAGGGCAGCCACTTCGACGGCAGGCTGAACTCCAGCGTCGCGCTGTTCAAGATCGAGCAGGACAACCTGGCGATCTGGATCGACACCCCAGGCGGCAACACCTACAAGTCGGAACAGGGCACCACGACCAAGGGCGCGGAATTCACCCTGGACGGCGAGCTCGCCGAAGGCTGGCAGGCGTCTGCCGGTTATGCTTATGCGGTCAGCACCGACGCCGACGACCAACGCATCGTCACCACCCTGCCCCGCCACAGCCTGAAGACCTTCACCAGCTACCGCCTGCCAGGAGTTCTGGACAAGGTCACCCTTGGCGGCGGCGTGAACTGGCAGAGCAAAACCGGTGCCGACCTGCATACCTTCACCCAGGGCAGCTACGCCGTGACCAACCTCTTGGCACGCTACGACTTCAACCCGCACCTGAGTGCGTCAGTGAACCTGAACAACGTGTTCGACCGCCAATACCTCAGCTATGCCGGCGACCACGGCATGTATGGCGCGCCGAGAAACATCATGACGGGTATCCGGTACAACTTCTGACGCTCGCGCGCAGCGTGCCTTGACTGCGATTGCCGTTGCGGTGTTTCAGCCAGGCTGTGCACCAATCAACAGCTGCGCCGTCTGCAAACAGCACTTTTCGGCCTTGCGGGCGCTGAAAGCCTTGTGGTCCAGCGCCCACTCCAACCAGAAGCCATCAATCAGGGCAGTGATGATCAGCGCGCTGCCCTTGGCATCCAGCGCCAGGGCTCGCTCGGCCGCGATGGCTTTGAACACCCCTTCAAGCTCCTTGCGGTAGTCGGCGTAAAGCTTGCGATTGAGCTCGCGCAGTTGCTCGGAAGACACCGCCGCGCTCCAGAAGCCGAGCCAAGTGGTGAGGATGAACTCGTTGAAGATGCTGCCTCGGAACGAAGAGCGGATGATCGCGGTGAGACGCTCCACGGGCGTACCACCCTTGGTTTGCAGATAGCGGCGGGTCTCCTCGCGCAACTGGTTGGTGAGCTCCTGATAGGTGGCGAGCATCAGTTCGTCCTTGCTGGAGAAATGATGGCCGATCAGCCCGACCGACACCTCGGCCTCGTCGCAGATACGTTCGGTCGTGGTACCGGCGTGGCCGAAGCGCGTGATGCAGCGCATGGTGGCTTCGACGATGGCCTTGCGCCGTGTCTCTGGATCGACTCTGGTCCTGCGCTTTCGGGGCTTATCGTTCGGGCTGTCCACGCTCATGGCTGAATCCGCTTCTCTCACTAAAATGGCAAACCCGCCCGCTGCAGCGCAGCGGGCGGGACGCCAATCTAGCAAGATTTACCGCTGCGCGCAGGTGCTCAAGCGCCAGCTCAAGCCGTGGCGCCGTTTTCCAGGTCGTGGTCGAGGCGGCCGACCTGGCTGAGTTCCTGGCGAATGTTCTGCGAGCGGCACAGCCACCAGTAGGCAAGCGCGGATACCGCCAGGCCGATCGGCATGCTGATGTCGGCGCCGTCCAGTTGCCGCGCCACGTACCCGGTGTACAGGCCGGTTGCGGAGAATGGCAGCATGACCACGAAGCCGATCAGGTAGGCACCGATGCCCCGCCAGTTCCAGCGCCCATAAAGGCCATTGGGCTTGAAAATTTCGCGGATGGAGAACCGGCCGTGGCGCACGACGTAGAAGTCCACCAGGTTGATCGCCGTCCACGGCGTGAACAGGTACAACAGGATGGCCAGAAAATCACCGAAGTCCTTGACGAAGTTGTCCGAGGCGGTCATCGCGATAGCGATCGCCGCGCCGCCCACCGCCAGCATCGACAGCACCCGCTTGAGCAGGGTCGAGGTCTGGGTCTTCACCGTGTCGACGATGCTCAAGAGCGTGATCGATGCGCCGTAGAAGTTCTGTGCGGCACTGGTCACCAGGCTCAGCACGGCGAGGATCAGGACGAATTGGCCGAAGCCGTGGAACACCATGTCGCCCAGCAGTACCAAGCCCTTGGCAAGATTCTGGCCGGGGCTCAGGGCGGCGGCCAAGGCGCCGAGCAGCATCATCCACACGCCGCCAATCATCGCGCCCAGGTACGTCCACCAGAATGACGAGCGCACGCTGACATTCGGCGGCAGGTAGCGCGAGTAGTCCGACACATAGATCGCCCAGCTCAGCTGGTAGGCCGCGGCAACGAAAAACTGCGCAAGAAAGGGCGTCGCCTTGAAGCCGCTGAGGGTCAGCTGCTCCTGCGGCAGTTTCACGTAGACGCACAGGCCAACGGTGAACACCGCCATCACCGCGATCAGCAGGAACGCCAGCCAGCGTTGTACCTTGTGGAAGGTGTTGTAGCCAGCAATGGCCATGGCGATGGCCACCAGCGAGAAGAGGATCGCCGACGGCTCCTGCGGGGCGTCGAACAGCTCGTGCAGGGTCTGCCCTACCAGTAGCTGGTTGAAGGCGTTGTAGCCGACGTAGGTGACGATGGCCACCACGTACACCAGCAGCGCGCCCAGGTAGCCGAATTGCGGCCGCGACTGGATCAGTTGCGGCAAGCCCATCTGCGGGCCCTGGGTGGAGTGCCCGGCCATGAACAGGGTGCCGAAGGCGCAGCCCAGGAAGATGGCGATGGCAGACCACATCAGGTTGGCGCCAAGGCCGATGCCGATGATGCCTACCGCCAAGGTGGTCAGGTGCGCCTCGCCACAGAACCAGATTGGCCACAGATGCCAGGCCTTGCCGTGGCGCTCGGCGAGGGGCACATAGTCGATGGAACGGGTTTCCAGATTCAGCCGTCCGCTGGCGGAGGCAGTCTTGGGAGCTGACATGGGTTCGTACCTTTATTTGTTTTGTTGTGAGCACAGCAAGGTCGTCGCTTCCCGCGACTAGGCCCGTTCCTCTTCCAGGGCCAGATGCAGCAGCGTTTGCAGGTCTTCGAAACTGCTTGGGCGCGGGTTGGTCTGGCGCGCCGGGTCGCCCATGGCCTTGCGCGCAATGGCTGGAATATCGTCGCGGCGCAGGCCCAGCGAGGCCAGGGAAACCGGGATGCCAAGGCGGTCCAGGCGGGCACAGATCGCCTCTTGGAAGCTCTCGAAGTCTTCGCCCGCCAGGCCCATGGCGCGGCACACCGGCCCCAGGCGCGGCTCGATGGCCGCGCGGTTAAAGCGCAGCACCCTGGGCAGGATCATCGCGTTGGTCAAACCATGGTGGCTGTTGTAGGTGGCGCCGACCATGTGGCTGAGCGCATGGACCAGGCCAAGCCCTTTGAGAAACGCCACGCCCGCCAGGCACGAACCGATCAGCATGCGTGCGCGTGCTTCAAGGTCGTCGCCCTGCTCCACCGCTTGCTCAAGTGAACCCCAGAGCAGCTCCAGCGCCTGCAGCGCCGCGCCGTCGCAGAGCGGATTGAAGGTCGGCACAAAGTAGGCTTCCAGGGCATGGATTACCGCATCCAGGCCGGTCCAGGCGGTCAGGTGTGGTGGCAGGCTGAGGGTCAGTTCGGGGTCGAGGATCACCGCCTGGGGGCGCGCCAGCGGATGCCAGACGCAACCTTTGATAGCGCGCTCGCTGTCGGTGAGCATTGCCGTGCTCTCGGTCTCGGCGCCAGTGCCGGCCGTGGTCGGGATGCAGATCACCGGCGGGAAATCGCTGGCGACCAAGCCTTCGGGTACCGGCTTGTCGAAATCGAACGCCCACAACGGCAGGTGTGTCTGCCGGGCCACCAGGGCCACGGCCTTGCCGCCGTCCAGGCCGCTACCGCCACCGAGGGCGATGATGCCGTCGGCGTGCCACTCGCGGAATATCGCAGCGCCTTTGAGCACCGCGAGGTCACTGGGGTTGGGCTCGATCTCGCCGAACAGGCCGCAGGCCAGGCCCGCCCCGTTCAGCAGGGCCTGCAGCTCGGCCACGAAAGGTAGGCGCAGCGAGCCCTGGTCGGTGACGATCAGCGGCCGGGAAATGCCATGGCGCTTGCACAACTCGACCAGCGCGGTCCGCGCGCCTGGGCCGTACTCGATGGGAAGTGGCAGGCTCCAGCTCTGCCGCGACAGGGGGGAAAGGTTGTCAATCACGATAATGCACCTTCAGCAACGGATGATGGTCGACTTGAGTTCGCTGTACTTGTCCAGGGCGTGCACGGAGTTGTCGCGGCCATTGCCGGACTCCTTGAAGCCGCCGAACGGGAAGTTCATGTCGAGCAGCTCGTCGTAGCAGTTCACCCACACGGTGCCGGCACGCAGGCCTCGCGAGGCACGGCGGATGGCGCCGAGGTCGGCTGACCAGAAGGCCGCCGCCAGGCCGTATTCGCTGGCATTGGCAAGCGCGATGGCGTCGTCCAGCTCATCGAATTCGATGACGCTCAGCACCGGCCCGAACACCTCTTCACGGGCGATGCACGAGGTGGCGTCGGTGGCAAAGATGGTCGGTTGCAGATAGTGCCCGCCGGGGACCACCGCGCAGCCCTCGCCGCCCAGCAGCAGGCGAGCTTCGCGCTTGCCCAGCTCGATGTAGTGGCGCACACGCTGGTACTGGGCATCATCGATCAGGCTGCCGGTGACGCTGGCCGGGTCCAGCGGGTCGCCAGGCAGATAGGCGCGCGCGGCCTCCAGCAGTTCGGCGATGAATGCCTCGGCAATGGGCCGCTGCACCAGCAGGCGCGAACCTGCGCTGCACACCTGCCCCATATTGCTGAACACCGCAGCCGCAGCAGCCTGCGCCGCACGGCGCAGGTCCGGGCAGTCGGCCATGACGATATTTGCCGACTTGCCACCCAGCTCCAGCCAGACGCGCTTGAGATTACTGTCTGCCGCATTGCGGCTGATCTGCCGGCCGACAGCGCCGGAGCCGGTGAAGGCCAGGCAGTCGATGTGCGGGTGCAGGCTGAGCAGGCGACCGGTCTCGCCATCGCCCGGCACCACGTTGAAAACACCCTCGGGGATCCCTGCCTCGCGGGCCAGGCCGGCAATGCGCAAGGCGCTCAGCGGGCTCTTCTCCGAAGGCTTGAGAATCACGCTGTTGCCAGCGGCCAGGGCCGGGGCGAACTTCCAGGCCGCCATCAGCAGCGGGTAGTTCCAGGGCACGATCGCCGCCACCACGCCGACCGGCTCGCGCGTCACCGTGCCGAAGAACTGCGGATCGCAGGCGGGCACCTCGCCGGCGACCTTGTCGACCAGCTCGGCAAACCATTCCAGGCAGTAGATGGCACTGGGGATATCCACCGCCGTGGTATCGGCGATGGGTTTGCCGGTGTCCAGGGTTTCCAGCAGCACCAGCTCCTCGGCATGCGCCCTCATCAACGCAGCCCAGCGCAGCAGGGCGGCCTTGCGCTGGCGTGGCATCAGCTCGGCCCAGCCACCACCCTGGAATGCCCCACGGGCGGCAGCCACGGCGCGGTCCACGTCAGGCGCACGGCACAACGCAACCTGCGCCAGCGCGCGCCCATCAATCGGGCTGTGCACAGCAAAGGTCTCGCCATCGCTGGCCCCTACATAAGCGCCGGCGATGAACGCACGCGCCTCCACCACCAGGTCGGTGCTCTGTGCACGCCAATAGGCGGCATCTTTGAGTTGCGGCATGCGCATCCCCTCATGTTGTTTTTATCAAGGCCCGGGGATGCTAGGCCATACTGAAAAACCATTCAATAGAGCGCTCGGCATTTATTGAACTATTTTTCAGTAACGAGAGAGGAAGCTGCTGTGCTCAGCCAGGGCATGCGCAGCTGGAAACGGGCCTGCAGCCCCGTAGATCAAGACGCACAAGCGCACTCCGAGGTCATGTCGATAACCCGGGGGCATTGGTTGTGGAGGATCTGATGGGGGTCAGTTGGCAGATTCAGCAACTGGAGGTACACGGGGGGGGTGGCCCTGGTCGGCCGCACCAGCCACCACGTGGGGCTGAGCGATCGGGGCCGGGATGTGTATGGCGTAGCGAAGGTACTGCTGGCAGGCCGGCCGTAGCGATCGGCCTGCCAGCTATTCATGCCTATTCGGCAAACGCTCGATACTGGGGGTATTGCTCCAGCGCCTGTGCCCTGCTCAGATAACCCGCTGCCACATCAGCTTCGATCGCCGCCACAGGGCGCTGCGCTGCGGGCCCCCAGCCGCCGCCGTTGGCGGTGACCAGACGCAGCAGGTCACCCTTGTGCAACGCCACTCGGTTGGCACGCGCGAAGCGTTGCCGGCTGCCGTCCGGGCGCTGTACCTCGGCATAGTTGCAAGTCCCCGTCGAGCCCCCTTCGACACCCCAGGGGGGTGTCACGCCGCGACCAAAGAAGGTCGAGATCCACGCCCTGTCGGACAAGACCCGGTAATCCAGCACCACGCCCCGCCCCCCACGCTGGCGCCCCGCACCTGCGCCTTCGGGATTGAACGCATATTGCTCCACCAGCACGTCATAACAACGCTCGGTGATTTCCACTGGGATGTTGCTGGTTTCCCCGTTGCCGACACAGAACTGGCCGCTTTCGCCGTCGGCATCCTGCGCCGCCCCCCAGCCACCGACCAACGGCTGCACCAGCAGGTACTCTGCGCCGGTTTCTCGGCTATGCCCATTAAGGACCATCGAACACACCGAGCCCAATTGACCGGCGATCAAGCGGTCCGGCAGCAGCGGTGCCAGGGCACGGCGGATGACGTCGGCAGCTGCCACCATCGACTCGAAGTAAGCCGACACCGGCGCTGGGCGCTGTGCCGTGCAGATGGTGCCGGCCGGGCAGATCACCTCGATGGGCCGGAAACACCCGGCATTTGCTGGCACCCCTGGGCGAACCACACCCATGAACACTTCGCGTACCGCCGACTGCAAACCGGCCAGGGTGTTGTTGATCGGCCCCGGGGCCTGCAGGCTGGATCCGCTGAAGTCGACCAGAAAACGCCGGTCGGTGATCTCTACGCGCACCTTGACCTGGAACGGCCCATTGCCAAGCCCATCTTCATCAATCACATCCTCGGCATGGAACACGCCTTTAGGCAACGCCTTGAAGCTGTCCAGCACCATCGCCTCACCATGCTCCAGCAAGCGCTCGATGGCATCCAGGGTAGTGGCCTGGCCATACTTGGAAACGATCGCCAGCAGGCGCCGCTCACCCACCCGCAGCGCCGCGGCGCAGGCATGCATGTCGCCGACCGTCATGTCTGGCAAGCGCACGTTGGCGGCAATCATGTCCACCAGGGCCTGGTTGATGCGCCCCTGGTCGTAAAGCCGGACCGTCGGAAACTGCAGGCCTTCCTGATAGATCTCGCTGGCGTCGGAGCTGAAGCTGCCGGGGTCCTTGCCACCCACCTCGGTCCAGTGCGCCTTGTTGGCAGTCCAGGCGATGAGCTGATCGCCATCGAATACCGGCATGATCATCGACACGTCGGACAGGTGCGTGCCGCCCCCCCCATAAGGGTCGTTGGTGATGAACATGTCGCCTGGGTGGATGTCCTGACGCGCGAATTTCTCAAGCACGCTGCGCACCGCACCGTCCAAAGTGCCGATGAAGCCGGGGATGCCGTTGCCCTGGGAGATCAGCTGGCCTCGGGCATCGGTAAGGCCAATGCCGTAATCGAGCGCCTCATAGATGATCGGGCTCATGCTGGTGCGCTTGAGCGCGATGAACATTTCCTCGCCAATGGCGACCAGGGCGTTCTTGATGATTTCGCAAGTGAAAGGGTTGGCGTGCTGCATGCTCATGCCTCCTGCGCCTGAATATGGATGTGCAGGCCGCCATACGCGTCGACTTGCACGCGGTCACCGGGCCGTACCACGGTGGTGGTGGTCGCCTCTTCGACAATGGCCGGGCCAGCAAAGCACATGCCCGCCAGAAGCGCCTCGCGTCGATAGATCGGCGTCGCAAGCAGCTGCCCGGGTTCGAACTCGACCTGCCGCTCACCCGCGCGCGCGGCTTCAGCACCGACGCCTGCGCACGGTGCCAGTGGCGCGATGGGCGACTTGGGCACCTCGGCGAATACCACCAGGTGCAGGTTGACCACCTCGACCGAGCCCTCCAGGCGGAAGGTGTAGTTCTGCTGGTGACGCTCGTGGAACGCCTCCAGCACTTCACCCAACTGACGGCTTCGCAGCGGGACCTTGACGGTGTGCTCCTGCCCCAGGTAGCGCGCATCCAAATGCCATTCAAAGCGCAAGCTCTCACGGGCCAGGCCATCACCCACGAAATCTGCCTCGGCATTGGCCTGCAGCATTTCGAAGGCGCGCACCAACTGAGCCAGGCCCGCCTCGTCGAGCTGTTGCAGGTGGGTCTGGATGTAGTCGCGACGCACATCGAGCATGAGCATGCCCCATGCCGAGAACACACCCGCAAAAGGCGGGACGATGACCTTGGGAATACCCAGCTCGGCCGCCAGCGCCGTGGCATGCAAGGCGCCGCCACCACCAAAGGCCATCAAGGAGAAATCGCGCGGGTCATGGCCTCGGTTCACCGATATCAGCTTGAGTGCATTGACCATGTTCGCGTTGGCAATCTGCAGCACGCCATGGGCCAGCTGCCCGGCAGAAACGCCAAGGCGCTCACCGAGCTCGGCGAAGGCCTGCTCCACGGCCATGAGGTCTGGCTCGATTTCGCCATTGGCGAAACCCTGGGGGTTGATGCGCCCGGTGAACAGGTTCGCGTCAGTGGTGGTCGGCATTCGCCCTCCACGCCCATAGGCCACAGGCCCTGGAGTGGAACCAGCGCTCTGCGGCCCCACACGCAAACTGCCAGCAGCATCGATCCAGGCGATACTGCCGCCGCCGTTGCCGATTTCGACGATGTCCACCACCGGCGTCATGATTGGGTAGCCCGCGCTGGTGGGCGTCTTCTCGATCACATAGTCATTGCTGATTTCCACGCTACCGCCATGGATTAGCGAGCACTTGGCAGTGGTCCCGCCGATATCCAGGGCCAGCACATCACGCTCGCCGATCAGCTCGCCATAGGCCTGGGCACCCAGCATGCCACCCACCGGCCCCGACTCCACCAGGCTGATGGGGTCATTCTTGACCGCGGCGACCGGTGCGATGCCGCCGTTGGATTTCATGATGAAAGGCGGCTGGCGCAGCCCTTTTCGGGCCAGGTGATGCTGGAGGTTGTCCAGGTAGGCGCAGGTGGCCGGCATGACGTAGGCCGACAAGACGCAGGAATTGCTGCGCTCGTATTCGCGCCAGCCCCGGCTGACCTGATGCGACGCGATCACTGCCACCTCGGGCCACGCCGCTCGGATTGCCGCCACCAGCTGCTGCTCGTGTTCAGGGTTGCGATAGGCATGCAACAGGCACACAGCGATGGCCTGCACCTGGGCCTGACGCAACGGCTCCAGCAGTGCCGGCAGCTCGTCGAGCGCAAGCGGCGTGAGCACTTCACCGCGGTAGTTCAGGCGCCCGCTGATTTCCAGGCGCAGTTGCCGGGGTACGAACGGTGGCGGCTTGCGGTAACGCGGGTTGAAGATATCGGGCGTATTACCGCGGGCGATTTCCAGAACATCGCGAAACCCTCGGGTGGTGATCAGCGCGGTCTTCACGCCCTTGCGTTCGGTCAGCGTGTTGATCACCACGGTGGAGCCGTGAGCGAAGAAGTCGATATCGGCGCTGCTCACGCCGCTCTTGTCCAACGCATCGAGCAGCCCCTGTTCGAAGGCGGGTGGCGTGGTGTCGGCCTTGACGGCACGCACGATGCCATCTTGCAGGTAGACCAGGTCGGTAAAAGTGCCACCGATATCGGTGGCGACGCGGATAGCCATGGCATCCTCCAGTTACAAGGGCAAGGCGTGCCGGCATGCGCGCGGCACGCAGGCATTCAGAAAGTGTGGGAAACAGTGAAAATGAAGCGGCCGTCGTTGCGCAGGTATTCGCCGCTGTTATGGAAGCGGCCATGCAGGTCGGTATCCACCCAGCTGATCTTGGTATCGACGGCGCCGAAACTGCGTTTGAGCGAAACTTCCCAGTTGCTGTACTCGTGGGCGCCGGTGACGTCGGTCTTGCGGTAGTACTGCCCGAATGAATGGCCCGCCATGAAGTACAGGTCGAACTGCCAGGGCAGGTTGACGGTGTAGTCCGCGGCCAGGTAATGGGACTCCAGCGATGTGCTGACCATGTCGTCGGAGTAGTAGTAATAGGCGTTGAAGTTGCCGTACCCGGTGCTCAAGCCAATCTCCGGGTAGTCGATGTTGTAGTGGGTACCGGGGAAGTAGTAGTAATAGCCGATGACCCCGTAACGGATGCCGTTAGCCCACTGGCCGTTGTACCCCGCGTACAGGTCCACCTCGATATCGGCGCCATCATCGTAGGGGTCGCCGTCCCTGAAGCTGTCGGTGTTGGAAACCCAGGTACCTGCGTACGCGCCACTTTCCCCCGCCCAGTCCAGCGTGGCGCTCAGCGCGGGGTCGTTGCCTGAGTAACCAATGCCGCGCATTTGGTATTCGCTGGTCAGGGCGACGGTGCTGGAGACCTGTGCCTGGGCGATGCTGCAGCAAGCCATGCTGGCAAGAAGCAGGTATTTTGCGTTGTTCAAGCGTGTGTGCTCCTGAAGCTTTCTTGTTGTCATCGGATCGGCAGTTCAGCTGCCGTCCTGGTGGTTTCGGTTTATTCCAGGCAAAGGCCGGCCCTCCGTGGCCAGGCCCGGTGCCTTCTACGCGAAGGGAAATCAGCTACGTTTGCGTTGCAGGTGCGCCTGGCCGGCCACGCTGCTGCTAATGCGCTGCAGTACCAGGTAGGCGCCCAAAGCGATCAGCAAAGAGTCGAGGGTTGGCTGGCTGGTGAGCGTCCAGCCTTCGTAAGTCGTCATCCAGGCCAGCAGGCTGGCGAGCGCCCAGCTGATCAGGGCCGGCCAACCGAGACCCGGCAGGCGCGGCAGGTCGTCGATGTCAAAGCGCTGTCGTCTGACGATGAAGAAATCTGCCAGGTAGATGCTCGCCAGCGGCGGGATCACGATGCTCAACGCCAGGATGAAGTCCAGGAAGTGGCTCATGAAGCCACCCAGGGCTAGGGCGGTGGCGACCAGGCTGCCAACGAGGGTGAGTTTCATGCTGCTGGTGCGTGCCACGGTGGCCAAGGTCAATGTCGCGGAATAGAGATTGGCGGTGTTGGTGATCCAGGTGGAGAACACCAGCACCAGCAGTGCCGGAACCAGCACGCCGAGCACGGCCATGATCTGCATGATCTCGCCTTGGCCCGTGACGATGGCCAGCAACCCGCCGACGATCAACACGAAGGGGAAACCAATGACCATGCCCAGCAAGGTAATCAGCGCATCCCGATCACTGCGGGCGTAACGGGTGAAATCCGGCATCAGCACCGGGGTGAGCACGACCATGCCGATGGTGCTGGCAATGGCCAGGGACACGCTCTCACCACTACCGCTAAAGCCCGCCAACTGCCCTGCACCGGCTTTGCCCAAGCCGAGGAACAAGGTGTAGAGGAGGAACGCCGCCATCAGCGGCACTGCGCAGATCGACAGTTTGTCGAGCCCGCGCAGACCGAAGATAGCCATCAAGGTCATCAATGCACTGCCCCAGATGTCATGCAGCCAGGCTGGCGTATCGAACCCGAAAGCGCCGTGCAATGCACTGGCTACCGTACTGCCGAAGATATCCACGGTAGCGGCATAGAACCCCAGCAGGGTCACGGCCATGATCAGGTTCAGCAACTTGGCGCCGTGCCGTCCGAAGGAAAACTGCAGCACCATGTAGGTACTCAACCGACTGCGCACCCCCACCAATGCCGTCAGTGACCCCAGCAGGCCGAGCACTGCACAGACGCCGATGAACAACCAGCACGAAGTTTGAAAACCCACCTTGGCACTCACATCGGCGCCAAGCCAGAACACCGGCAAGGTCATGCCGATGCCGAATGTGATCAACGCCAATCCATAGCCGGATACGGTCTCCTCCTGGGGCACCGGTCTGCGGGTGTAACCCTCGGTTACCGCGCTTTGTGTATCACTCATGCTCGCCTCTTGCTGGGCAGTGCCGGCTCCGCGTCAAGCCACGGATCTCCGGCCAGTCATTGAAATTGTTATGAGGCGCTCGCGAACGCTGGAGAAATCTTATCCCCCACCGGCAAACGTATATTTCACTTTTGCAGGTGGAGAAACGAACATCCGGTGGTATTTCAGGAGCGGGCCGCAGATTGTTCGGCAACCGCCGCCTTGGCGCGCAGCCAGGCAGCGACATCTGGCGCCAATGCTGGCAAGAGCTGGCGACACACCTGCTGATGGTACTCGTCCAGCCAGGCGCGCTCGGTGGCCGACAGCAGTTGCCGGTCGATCAAGGCCGGCTCGAACGGCGCCAGCGTCAAGGCACGAAAACGCAGGAAGCCAGGGTGACGAGGGCACTCGATCACTTCGTAGAGGTTTTCTATACGAATGCCCAACTGCCCCTCCAGGTACACGCCAGGTTCGATGGACGTGACCATCCCGGGCTGCAGCGCAACCGCGCTGGCATGCGGCGCGATACGCTGCGGCCCCTCATGAACCTGCAGGTAGCTACCAACGCCATGCCCGGTGCCATGGGCATAGTCCAGCCCGGCCTGCCACATGACCTGCCGAGCCACGATGTCCAGTTGCTGGCCGCTGGTGCCGTGGGGGAAACGGCTATCGGCAAGTGCGATATGGGCCTGCAGAACCCGCGTGTACAAACCCCGCTGATGCGCAGTTGGCGGCCCGACAGGCAGTACCCGGGTAACATCGGTGGTGCCCTGCGGGTATTGCCCTCCAGAGTCGATCAGCAGCAACTCCCCAGGCCTGAGCGCCGCGGCCTGGCCCGCCTTGGGCAGATAATGCGGTTGCGCTGCATTGGCCCCGCAAGCGGCGATGGTGTCGAAGCTCACGCCCCGGTAATCGCCATCCATGCGCCGGTAGCCTTCGAGGGCAACGGACACGGTCAGTTCGTCTCCCCCAAGGTAAGTTTCGGGGCATGTTTCGAAAGCATGGAGGAAACGGCACAACGCCACACCATCGCGCCGATGCGCCTCGCGCGTGCCGGCCAATTCTGCGGCGTTCTTGCAGGCCCGCAACACAGGCAACGGATGCGCGGCGCGATACAGCTCGCAGCCGCTGGCCTGCAACAGCGCGAAACTTGCGGCATTGCAGGACGTTTCGTCGACCCAGACGCGCTGCACCCGCTGCGCCTGCAAGCGCTCATCCAGGCGCTCTGCCGCCGTTGCAGGCACCACCCGCACGGCCTCTGGCAGCCAGCCCGGTGGCAAGGCCAGGCGCTGCGCCTCGATAAACCAGTCGAGCCGGCCGTCGGCGTACAGCATGGCGCAGCTAAAAGGCAACGGTGCCAGGGCGATATCCTCGCCGCGCACGTTGAGCAGCCAGGCCAGCATGTCCGGGGCAGGCAACCACAAGGCATCGCAATGCTGCTCGCGCAATCGAGCAGCCAGCAGCGCCAGCTTGCTGGCGGCCGGCTCGCCGGCCCATTGCAAGGGTTGCGCAGTCACCTGGCTATTGGCAGCCTGCGGGCGGCCTTGCCAGCAGCTGTCCACCGGGTTCGCCTGGCAAGCCGTCAGTACCCAGCCACGCTCGGCGGCCCGACGTTGCCAACCTGCCCACTGTGCGACGCTGTGCAACCTGGCATCGGCCAGCAGTGTTGCGCCAGCCGGTAGTCGCTCGGCCAACCAGATGAATAGTTCATCGTCGCCCTCGGGCAGCACGTGCGCCAACTGTCCGCACTCGCGCTGCGCCTGCAAGCGATACCGCCCATCCACCAGCAACGCGGTACTGTGTGCGGCCACGGCAAGCAATCCTTGGCTACCGGTGAAACCACTCAACCAGCACAGGCGCTCATCGGCCGGGGCCAGGTCTTCGTTAAGGTATTGATCGCTGCGCGGCAGCAGAAAAGCATCGGCGCGCAAATGCGCAAGGCATTGCCGAACAGCCTTCAGGCGTTGTGCATACATGTTTCAGGCACTCCGACAGGCACGCAGGATGCGCACTTCTGCTTCAGGTTCCAGGTACTCCTCAGGGCCTGCAGCGGCGAAAATAGCCTCGACCACCGCCATGCCTTCGCACACCTCGCCAAATGCCGCAAAACCCAGGCCATCAGGATGACGCGCGCCGCCAAAGTCGAAATGCGGCTGATCGCCCAGGCACACAAAGAAGTCGCCTTCGGCACTGTCTGGCTCTTCCCGGCCCATGGAAAGCGTACCGTGGCGGTGGGCCAAGCCCGTCTGCTGAGTAGTCTCCAGCGCAATCATTGGCAAATTGCTCGCTACCAGGGGCCGTGTGCCGCCATGGATGACACTGATGCGAACAGGGTCGCTGGCCGTTTGGTTGTGCGGGTTGACGATACGGAAAATGCTACTGCCGTCGTAGCGGCCAGAATCGACGTAAGCCAGGAAATTGGCAGCGGTGAGCGGTGCACGGTCAGCGTGCAGGCGCACACTGAAAGTACCCAGCGCGGTTTCGAAGGTGACGACGGGTTGGACGTTAGGCATAAGGACCTCGGCGTTCGGAAGCCTCCATTGTGGAGACCCGACGCTGTCGAGGTATCGGAGTTGGCCGCCACCTGCCGCAGATACTGCGGTATTTGCGGCAGGCGCCCGCAGATTGTTCAGGCGTGGTGCGTTAGTCTCGCCACATCAGCCTGTCCAGCGGATAGCCTGCAAACCACTTGGTCTTGTCAAGGATGAAATGGCTTGCAATTCTCAGGATGTTTTTATCTTCTTCGACCAGCGTTTCACACAACTGATTGAAGTCGGTAACCGTCGAGCAAGTGGCCAAGGCAATATAGTCATAACCGCCGTCCACTTTCAGGCAGTCGACGAACTCTTTGCGCTGGCGGATACGCCGCTCGAAGTCCGCCCTCAAGTTGGCGGCATGATCCCTCAGGCTGAACATCACGTAGGCCATGACATTGTAAGTTATCTGGTCCAGGTCGATCGAAGCCATGTACTGCCTGATATAGCCCGCTTCCTCGAGCGCCTTGGTCCGTTGCAGGCAGGCACTGGGGGACAAACTTATTTTCTCGGCCAGTTCAAGATTACTGATGCGCGCATTATTCTGCAGTTGTTCAAGAATGGCGCGATTGGCTCTGTCGAGTTTAACTTTCTTCATGGGCTGGGCGGGTCCACAACTAAAAGGCCCTTCATATTTGAAGGGCCCCGGCAACCATCTACGCTACTCGCCTGATATGAAAAGGTCAATTCCAAGGGCACGCATTCACACTTCGTCGGCGCGCTAAATGTACCTGGCTCCCACGGTCCTAACCCGCCTCTATCTGTTGAGTGCGTGACGACATGGCCTCCCCCACGAGCCGCTCGTCATAGCGCAACAAGCGCCCGGCATTGGTCAGCACCAACAACGTACTGAGGTTGTGCAACAGCGCCGCCACCATGGCCCCGGCCGCGCCGAGCAGGCCGAAGGCGGCCGCCAGCACGATCGCCAGCGTCCAGCCCAGCCCGATCAGCACGTTCACCTGCAGCGTGCGCCGGCATTCCCGGCTCAGCCGAATACAGGTGCCCAGCCGGCGCAAGTCACCATTGATCAGCACGATATCCGCCGCCGCCAGCGCGATGTCGGCACCGCCCGCCCCCATCGCCACCCCGACCACACCGGCCTTGAGTGCCAGCGAATCGTTGATGCCATCGCCCACCACCAGGGGGCGGAAGCCGACCTCGAGTTCCTGGTTCACCTGCCGCAGCTTGTCTTCCGGCAACGCCTCGGCCACCACCCGGCTGATGCCGACCTGCGCGGCAATGGCCTCGGCCACGCGGCGGCGATCGCCGGTCAGCAGCAGCTGGCGCTGCAGGCCCAGCTCGCGCAACTGCTGCATGGCCTCGGCCGATTCGGCGCGCACGTTGTCGGCCAGCAGCAGCCAGGCCAGGAAGCGGCCGTTCAGCGCCAGCCCGGCGATGGGGCCATCGTGGTCGGGCACGGCGGGCACATTCAGCCCCAATTGCCGGAACAGCTCCGGGCGCCCCAGCGCCGCATCGCCCTCGGCGGTGCTTGCGACGACGCCGAAGCCCTGGCGCTCGTGAATCTCGGCCATGGGTAGATGTTGGTCATGGGGCACCAGGGCCGCCAAGGCGCGGCTCACCGGGTGGCTGCTGGCCGCGCCGAGGCTGGCGGCCAGGCGCAGGGCTGCAGGCTGCGAGGCACCCTGCGCAAGGCCGACCACGCTGTGCAGGCGCAGCTCGCCGTAGGTCAGCGTGCCGGTCTTGTCGATCACCAGCGAAGACAGGTCGGCCAACTCTTCAAGGAAGGCCGAGCCGC
The DNA here is from genome assembly GCF_002438125.1 of Pseudomonas sp. UBA6315. Classification (NCBI taxonomy): domain Bacteria; kingdom Pseudomonadati; phylum Pseudomonadota; class Gammaproteobacteria; order Pseudomonadales; family Pseudomonadaceae; genus Pseudomonas; species Pseudomonas sp. UBA6315. Next base: position 119,727 of record NZ_DJTF01000183.1, on the reverse strand, counting down.
GGATCAAAATGCCATGCCGGGCGGCCACGGCAATCCCCGCCACCGCCGTTGCCGGCGCGGCCAGCACCAGGGCGCAGGGGCAGGCGGCCACCAGCACGGCGAGCATGGCCTGGGCGTCGCTGGTGATGAACCAGGTCACGGCGGCAATCAGCAACACCAGCACCAGGTAGCGCCCGGCATGGCGTTCGAGCAGCCGGGTGATCGGCGGCTTGGCCTGCTCGGCGCGTTGCATCAGGGCGATGACCTTGCCCAGCGTGGAATCGTCGCCGACGCGGGTAATCTCCACCCGCAACAGCCCGTCGAGGTTGATCGAACCGCCATAGATGTCCATGCCCTTGGCCACCTCCAGCGGCACCGCCTCGCCGGTGATCGGCGCGGTGTCCAGGCTGGCCTGGCCGTCGAGGACGCGGCCATCGGCCGGCACCCGGTCACCGGCGCGCACCTCCACCTGGTCGCCCGGCGCAAGGCTGGCGTTATCCACTTCCTCGATCTGGCCATCGGCGCCGATCCGCCGCGCGTGGCTGCGCGTCAGCCGCCCCAGCGCCTCGATGGCCTCTTGCGAGCCCAGCACGCTGCGCTCTTCGAGCATGTGGCCGAAGATCATGATGATCGGCAGCAGCGCCGCGGTGGCGAGATCCCCGGTTGCCCAGGCGCCGAGCATGGCCAGGCCGATCAGTTGGTCGGTGATGCCGTGCAGGCTGGGTTGGCGCAGGCTGTGCCAGGCCGAGCGCAGCACCGGCACGGCCACCAGCAGCGAGGCCGCGCCCAGCAGCAACTGACTGACGCCCTCCTGCTCCGGGGCCAGCCAGCGCCACACCAGCCCCAGGGCCAAAAGCCCCAGGGCCAGCATGGCCAGGCTCAGCTGGCGGGCGGCGGTACGCCGCTCGCTCTGGGTCAGCAAGCCGGAGGTGAGGTGGGTGTGGGCATGCTGATGCCCATGGCAATGATGAGCACTCATCGCGAGTACCTCCAGCAAGGTGGGTGAGCCGAACGTTCAGGTGCAGCAAGGTGCATGCTCATGGCTTGGGCCCCTGCAGGATCATCCGCCCCGTGTCCTCGCCATTGACGGTGGTGACCGAGCCTGCGCGGGCCAGGATCGCCGGCACCCGCTCGCGGTACAGGCGCAGCAGCAGCTGCGGATCCTGCTGCTGGCTCAGGCCGACGATCGTGGCGGTGTCGGCATGGGCGCGGGACAGCCGCTCGGTCGCCGCCGCCTCGGCCATCTGCAAGGTGCGGTCGGCCGCCTGGGTGGCCTCCTGCAGGCGCCGGGCGGCGTCGTTGCGGGCCTTGGCCACGGCCTGTTCGGCCTGCTGGCTGGCGGTGAGCACCGCGTTGAAGGCGCCGACCGCCGACCAGGGCAACGACGACTGGATATCGACCCGCACCACCTCGATGCCAAGGCCGGCGCCAGCCGCCTGCAGCCGTGCGAGGCTGGCATTGACGCCCTGCTGCAGGTCACCGCGCAGGCGCTCGCGGCGCTCGGCCAGCTGCGCGTCGCCGCCAACCAGCTCGGGGCGTGCCACCAGGATGGCATCCATGTCGCGCGAGGCGCATACCTGCACCGCATTGCGCTCCACCAGGCGGTCCAGGGCGGGCTCCACATGCGCCCCCTGGCGGGCGAAGGCATAGGGGTCGGTGACGCTGTAGAACACCCGCACGTCCAGCTGCACGGCCCCGGCGTCGCCGGTCAGCAAGTAGCCGGAACCTGCCGTGGCATCGCTGGCCAGGGTGCCGTCCTTGTCGGACTTCTGCGCAAGCGCCGAGCGCAGCAGCAGCTCGACCCGCCGCTCGGTCACACGCCCCGCCGATGGCAGCATCACCACCTGCTCGAACGGCTGCGGCCAGGCCAGCAACAGGCCGGCATTCTGGATGCGCTGTTCAGCGCCCAGGCGCAGCACCACGGCGCGGTTCTGCGGCCCCACCTCGCGCACATTGCCGAACAGCCAGCCCAGCGCCGCCAGCAGCGTCACCGCGTACAGCGCAATGAAGCCGATACGCCCGGCCTGCAACCAGGGGCCAGCGCGGCGCTCACTTGTGGCCATGTTCGCCTCCGCTGGTTGGTGGCAGCAGCGGCCCGTCGACCAGGGCGCGGAACGGCGCGGCATCGGTCCTGAGCACCAGGCGCGTGCTGGGGTTGATGATCGAGCCCAGCGTGTCGAGCGAGCGCAGCAGGGTGTACAGCTCGGGCGCGCCGGCATAGGCCTTGGCGTAGATGTCCGCGGCCTGGACTTGCGACTGCGCCTGTATCTGGGCGGCCTTCACGTTGGCATCGGCCTCCACGATCCTGGCGTCGCGCTCGGCAGCGGACTGGATTTCGGCGGCCTTGCGCTTGCCTTCGGCGGTGCGCTCGGTGGCGATGGTTTCGCGCTCGGCACGCATGCGGTCGACGGTGGCATCGAGGGTGACCTTGGGCAGGGTCAGGCGCTCGATCCCCACCTGCACCACGCGCACGCCATAGGTCTTGATCAGCTGCTGCTCGATCTGCTCGCGCAGGCGCTGCTCGAAGTCATCGATGCGCACCTTGTTCGCCTCGACATTGACCAGGTCGCCCAGCTCGAAACCGCTGGCGGTGGTTTCCAGCGCCGACCCCACCAGCGTGCGGATCTGCCGCGCCGCCTCGTCGGGCTGGTTCTGCACCGCCCGCATGAACAGCTGGATGCTCTGCGCGTCGGGCGCTACCTGCCAGGCGATGTAGGCCTGCACGATGATGCGCAGGCCATCGCGGGTGCCCACGTCCTGCAGGCCGCTGGAGGTGGTGCGCAGGCGCAGGTCTACCGGCACCGCGGCCTCGAAGGGCACCGGCCAGCGCCAGGCCAGGCCGGGTTCGGTGAGCACCCGCGAAGGGTTGCCGAAACGGGTGATGACCGTTGCCTCGCCGACACGGACCTGGACGAAACAGGCCGTCGCGGCCATCACCAGTACCAGCAGCGCCGCCACGCCGATGCGGCGCCAGGCCGGGCGGGCGTGGCCTGGGGTGTGGGCGTGATCATGGTGATGGTGACCGTGGTCGTGGTCGTGGTCGTGGGAAGCGTGATGGTGGTGGGCGTGGGGGGTGTTGGCGCTCAAAGGTTACGCTCCTGGCTACGTCCAGATACGGATTTTTGCGGGGTGGGGTCGACCGGCAGCGCATAGCTGCGCAGGTCCAGCGTGGGTGCCTGGCCCGCCGTCAGGCGGTGGTCGATGATCAGGCTGCTCACCCCGGCCATCCCTTGCGACAACTTGTCCAGGTACTGCTCGAGGATGAAAGCCTGGCCGGCCTGCTGCCAGGCGGTGCGCTCGGCGGCAAAGCGCAGCGCGGCGATGCTGGCGCCGGTGGCTGTCTCGTGGGCCTGGGCCGTGGCCTGGTCGGTCAGCCCGGTGGCGGTGAGGCGGGCCTGGCTGGCCTGCTGCGCGGCCTGCCCGCGGTCGCGGGCGATCAGCGCCTGGGCCGTGATCTGCGCCGCCTGCACGGCGTGGTAGGCATTGGCGGCGCCGGCAGGCGGGTGGATCGCCTCCACCGAGGTCGCCAGCAGTTCCACGCCACTGTCCATGCGGTCCAGGTCTGCCTGCACTGCGCGGCCGATGTCGCGGCCGAGCGCTTCACGTTCGGCGCCCAGCAAGCCATCCAGCGAACGGCCGGCAAAGTCATGAACCAGCACGCGGTTGGCAGTGCTGCGCAGCAGTTGCGCGACGTCGGCGCTGTGGTAGGTGGCGGCCAGCGCCGCCGCGTCGCTCATGCCGATGCGGTAGATGAAACGCACATCCATGTTGACGATCTGGAACCCTTGGCGGCCGCCCTCGCTGCCGGCGATCACCTGCGAGTTCTCGCTCAGGTGGGTGGCATCCCACAGCCGGTTGGAGGTGCCGGGTGCCGGCCCCTCGGCGGCCGCCAGTGGGTCTGCGCTGCTATCGGCGCCCGAGGTGGCCAGCTCGTGGATGACGCTGTTGTCGACCTTCAGCACCTTGCCAAAGGGCCAAGGCAGGCCGGCATGCAGCCCCGGTGCGTACACCTGCACGGGCTTGCCGAAGCGTTCGTACACCCCGCGCCCGTTCATCGGCACCTCGACGATGCCGGTCAGCAGCCAGCCGACCAGCGCCACCAGCAACGCCACCGGCAGGAACGCCCGGCGCATGAACGAAAACGCCCAGACCTGACGCAGGTCGATACCCAGGCGCTGCTGCAGTTCGCTGTGCAGCGCCGCCATTGGCCGGGGCGGCCATTGCAGCAGGCCGCCCACCACGCTGCGGGCCACCAGGGTCGGCTCTGCACGCGGGCGCTGCGGGCGGAACATCGACAACCCGGTGCGCAGCAGCAGCTCCAGCGCCGCCAGCCCCGGCAACAGGCCGATCAAGGCCGCCAGCCGCGCCGGCCACAGGCGTTCGCCATCGATGCACACCAGGCACACGATGCTCAGCACCTGCACGGCGATGACCACCCGAATGAAGGCAGCAAGCGGCTCGGCCTCGGGCCATGCCGCCTCGCCTTCGGCCACCAGGTGGCGTTCGAGCACCACCAGGCCGAACGCGGATGCGGCCAGCAGGCAGACGGCAAACCAGGTCACCTGGCCAGCCAACGCCGGCACGGCAAAATCGAAGCGCCAGGCACTGTTCACCAAGCCCATCGCCAGCCCGGCCAGGCCAAACAGCCACAGCCGCTGCGGGCCGATCCTGCCCAGTTGCCGCCGGCAAGCCGCCGCCATCGCCTGGCACCAGCGGTCGTAGCGGCTGAGCGAGCCAGGCTCGGCCGCCGCCACCTCGGCGCCGCACCAGAACGCCAGCGCCGCGGGCGCCTTGCCCAGGGCCGTGGCACGCCAGCTCGCCACCCACCAGGCCGACTGCGCCGCCGCAGCCAGCAGCCACAGCGCGGCGGCATTGACGGCCAACAAGGCCAGCCAGCAAGTGTTCGGGCTGAACAGCCCGACAGCGCCTTGCAGCAAGCACAACAGCAGGGCGGCAGCCGCCGATAGATAGGTCAGCGACACCAGCCAGCGCGTGTGCACCGGCGAACGCTGAAAACGGGGCAACCCATCGAGGTCTATTGCCTCGGTGTCCAGATCGACGCTCATGAAGACTCCAGGAAGTACCGGGCGCTGCGTGCCGTGCCCCCCGGGTTCACGGTCCTCTGCAACGCGCTTCGTAACGTTATAACAATTGATGTAAAAAATCTGTTCAAAATATTTCGAAACCCCTGCGGGGGTAAAAGACCCAGCCTTTGCCATACTCAAAGACGCCCCGTTCCCCTGCCCCTTCCGGTGCGCGAACATGAACATCGCCTGGCCTTGCGTTCACAAGTTGGCCTTGTTGAGCCTGCTTTGCTGGCTGAACATCGCCTTGGCAGCCACGCAACCGGAGCTGCCCGCCGTAGAGCTGACGCCCGCCGAAAAAGCCGAAGTGCAGCGCCTGGTGCTGCCCATCCCCGAGAGCTGGGCCGGGGATTTCGAAGGCATGCGCGAGCGCCGGCTGATCCGCGTGCTGGTGCCCTACAGCAAGACCTTCTTCGAACTGGACCGCGGCCGTCAGCGCGGCCTGAGCTATGAGCTGGGCAAGGGGCTGGAGGCCTGGCTGAACAAGACCCAGCCCTATGCCCGCAAGTCCATGCAATGGCGGGTGATGTTCATCCCTACTGCGCGCAATGAATTGATGAGCAAGCTCAATGAAGGCGTGGGCGATATCGCCGCCGGTGGCCTGACCGTGACGCAGGGGCGGCTTGAGAACGTAGACTTTGCCGACCCCTTTGCCGTGAACATCCCGGAAATCCTGGTCACCGCACCCGGCACCAAGGCGCTGGAAAAACTCGAGGACTTGTCTGGCCTGGCAATCACCGTCAGGGCGTCGAGCAGTTACTACGAGCATCTGCAGGCACTGAACGCCGCGTTCAAGGCAAAGGGCATTGCGCCGATCGAGCTGAAGGCGGCTGACGAAAACCTGGAGTCCGAAGACCTGATGCAGATGGTCAACGCCGGGCTGCTCAAGGCCACGGTGGTCGACCGCTACCTGGCCAGGATCTGGGCGCCGCTGTACACCGACATGCAAATACACGAGGCGATCGTGCTGCACGACAACTCAGAATTTGCCTGGGCCATTCGCAAGGGCAGCCCGCAATTGAAAAGCCAACTGGCCGAATTCGTGAAAACCCACAAGGTCGGCACCGCCTTCGGCAACAGCCTTAAAAACAAATACGTCACCAACAGCAGCAAACGGGTACTCAACGCCACCTCAGAAGCGCAATTGAAGAAGTTCCAGGAGATGGTGGCGGTGTTCAGCCGCCACGCCAGTACCTACGGGTTCGATTACCTGATGCTCATGGCCCAGGGCTTCCAGGAGTCGCAGCTCGACCAGAAGGCGCACAGCCCCCGCGGCGCCGTCGGCGTCATGCAGTTGCTGCCCAAGACCGCCATGGACCCGACGGTGGCCATCAGCGGCATCGACAAGAGCGCCGACAAGAACATCGAAGCCGGCAGCAAGTACATGCGCCTGCTCGCGGACAAATACCTGAACGACCCGCAGTTGACGGAGATGAACAAGACCCTGATGACCTTCGCCGCCTATAACGCCGGCCCCGGCAACCTGCGCAAGTTCCGGGCGCTGGCCGAGCAGTCCGGGCTCGACAAGAACATCTGGTTCGGCAATGTCGAACAGGCAGCGGCCCAGGTGGTCGGGCGGGAAACCGTGGATTACGTGGGCAACATCTACAAGTACTATGTCGCCTACAAACTGGTGGCCGACAGGCCCTCATCGAACGCCGGCACAGCCGCGCCCTGATGGCCGCAAGCGCTCGTCCTAGAGCGACTTATCGATAGCACTGATGATTACTATCGAGCCGGCCGCCTGTGAGGTTGGCGAAACCGACTTTTATAATCGCCTTCAATTTTCTCCCTTCCCCTCGCCTGCCCCAGGCGACATACCCCTTGGAACCTGCACCATGCCAAGCGACAGCCAGGCCTCTCACGGCCTTCCCGAACATAACCAACAAAGCGTCAAACAGCAGTGGCTGGCGATTCTCTCGGTGGCCGTGGGCGCCTTCGCCCTGGTCACCAGCGAATTCCTCCCGGTGGGCGTGCTCAACGATGTGGCCAGCGACCTGGGCATCAGTGCCGGCCACGCCGGCCTGATGGTGACCCTGCCGGGCATCATGGCCGCCCTCGCCGCCCCATTGCTGTCGGTGGGCATCGGCGCCATGGACCGGCGCTACCTGCTGATCGGCCTGACGCTGATCATGATCATCGCCAACGCGGTGGTGGCCTACGCCAGCGACTTCAGCCTGCTGCTGTTCGGCCGTGTGCTGCTGGGCATCAGCATCGGCGGCTTCTGGGCCACGGCCATTGCCCTGAGCGGGCGCCTGGCGCCCAAGGGCGTGGGCGTGGCCCAGGCCACCTCGATCATCATGGTCGGGGTGACCCTGGCCACGGTGCTGGGCGTGCCCGTGGGCACCTGGCTGAGCGGCCTGATGGGCTGGCGCATGACCTTCCTGGTCACCGCCCTGCTGGGCATCCCGGTGTTGCTGGCGCAGGTACTGCTGCTGCCGCGGCTCAACCCGGACAAGGCCATCCGCATCAGTGACCTGCCGGCGCTGTTCATCAACCCACTGGCGCGGGTTGGCCTGATTGCCGTGCTGCTGATCGGCCTGGCGCACTTTGCCGCCTACACCTACGTGGCGCCGTTCTTCAAGCAAAGCGCAGGCTTCGATGGGCCGACCATCGGCTCGTTGCTGCTGCTGTACGGCGTGGCCGGGGTCATCGGCAACCTGTTCGCCGGCTTTGCCGCCAACCAGAGCGTGCGCTACACCTTGATGCTGGTGGCACTGCTGATCGCCATCAGCACCGCGCTGTTCCCCTACTTCGCCACCAGCCTCACGGGCGCGGCCATGCTGATCGCGCTCTGGGGCTTCGCCTTCGGCGCCTTCCCGGCCTGCGCCAGCATCTGGATGTTCGTGGTGGCGCCCAAGGACGTGGAACGCGGCATGCCGCTGTTCGTCGCGATGTTCCAGGTAATCATCGCCCTGGGCTCGTTCTTCGGCGGGCGCATCGTCGACCAGTTCGGCAGCGCGATGCTGCTGAGCCTGGCCACGGCGCTGGTGGGCGTGGGCTTCGTCACGGTGCTGGTGCTGGGGCGTAACGTCAGCAACAGCCTGGCCGCTCAGCCCGGCTGAGGTACGGCAGGTTCGATGCAGCAGCGCCTGGGCGGCAGGCGCTGCTTTGAATCAGCTGAAGGCGTTGATGAACCAGGTGATCACCGGCAAGGCGACGATGTCGATCAGCACCGCACCGCACAGCGGCACGATGATGAAGGCCTTGTAGGAGAACACCTTGTAGTGGTCGCAGATGGCCCCCATGTTGGCCACCGCGTTGGGCGTCGCCCCCAGGCCATGGCCCATGTAGCCTGCGCACAGCACCGCGGCGTCGTAGTTGCCGCCGAACAGGCGAAACAGCACGAACACGCACAGCGCCACCATGATCAGCACCTGCACCACCAGGATCACCAGCAACGGCAGGCCCAGCTGTTCCAGCTCCCAGAACTTCAGGCTCATCATGGCCATGGTCAGGAACATGCCCAGGCTGATGTCGCCCAAGGTGCTGACCGCGTTGTCCGGGATCTCGATCAAGCGCGCACGGTCATTGAAGTTGCGCGCAATGATCGCGACGAACATGGCGCCGACATACACCGGCAAAACGATGCCCAGGTGCGCCTTCAGCGCATCGCCAATCCAGAAGCCCAACACCATGATCACCAGCATGCAGGTGAGCAGGCGCAGCAGCACCTTGGCGTCGATGGCAACGCTCGGCGCTTCGTGGGCTCTTTCCAGCGCTACCAGGGTGTCGGCGCTGTCGGCCTGCACGGCGAGTTTCTTGCGGTCGATCAGGTAGCGCGCCACCGGGCTGCCCAGCAGGCCGCCGGCGACCATGCCGAAGGTGGCCGAAGCCAGTGCCGCGGTGGTCGCACCGGAAGTGCCCAAGCTCTCGGCGATGGGGCCGAATGCAGCCGCTGCGCCAAAGCCGCCTTCAAGCGAGACCGCGCCGGCCATGATGCCTAGCAGCGGGTCGATCCCCAGCGCCTTGGCCATCCCCACGCCCACCAGGTTCTGCAGCAGCGCCAACCCCCAGCAGGCGCCCAGGTAGACGAACAGGATCTTGCCGCCCTGGCGCAGCAGGCCAAGGCTGCCGCCCAGGCCGACGGTGGTGAAGAAGGCCACCATCAACGGCGTTTGCATGGCGGTGTCGAGGGTGATGTCCAGCCACTGCTGGTTGCGCAGCAACCACACCACCAGGGCAAAACCGAAGCCGCCGATCACCGGGGCCGGGACGCAGAGCTGGCGCAGCCAGTAACTGTGCTTTTTCAGTTGCGCGCCCATGGCCAGCAGCAATAGCGCCAGGGCGACGGTGGTCAATGCATCGAGTTTAAGCGTCAGCATGGGAAATACTCTTGTTTTTATACGTAGAGAGAGAGGGAGTGGGGTCAGTCGACCAGGCTCGCCAGCAGCCGCGCGGCAATCCTTGCCGTGCGCGAATCCTGGTCGAGCGCGGGGTTCAGCTCGGCCACATCGGCCATGCGCAACTTGCCGCAGGCCTTGGCGCGCCGAACCAGGTGCTCGACCACCATCAGGTCGACGCCGTGGGCCGAAGGCGCACTGACGCCAGGGGCCTGGCTGGCCGGGAGCACGTCGAGGCAGATCGTCATGTACAGATGGTCGATGCCCGCCAGGAATTGATCGACGAAGGCTTCGATGGCCGCGATGTTCCACGGCTGCATCTGCCGGTCGAGGCGGTAGCGCACGTTCAGGCGCCGCGCCTGTTCGAACAAGGCCTGGGTGTTGTTGGCTTCGCTCACGCCCAGGCAGCAATAGTCAAACGCCAGCCCGGCTTGCTCGCAGTACTCGGCGATTTGCCGAAACGGCGTGCCGGAGCTGCTCTGCTCGGCGCTGCGCAGGTCGAAATGCGCATCGAAATTCACGATGCCGATGCGCGGGCGTTGCTCCAGGCCTTGCAGGTGGCGGGCCAGGCCCAGAAAGCTGGCATAGGCGATTTCATGCCCGCCACCCAGGCCCAGCGGCAGGTGCCCTTGGCCAAGCAGCAGCGCCACGCGCTGGGCATAGGCGTGTTGCGCGCCTTCAAGGTCGGTGCCCTGGCAGGCGATATCGCCGCTGTCATAGACCGGGCGCTGGCCGCACCAGGCCAGGTTGGCCAGCGCCTTGCGCAGGGCCTGCGGGCCTTGCCGGGCGCCGGTGCGGCCCTGGTTGCGGCTCACGCCTTCATCGCAGGCCAGGCCCACCAGGGCAAAACCTGGGGCTTGCTCGGCCGACCAGGGCTGCACCCATTGGTGCCAGCGCAAGGCCAGGCCGCCTTCGGCCGCGTCGATACGACCCTGCCAGACCGGCAGGGAAAGAGGGTCTGTCATAAGAACTCCAGGTGTGATTCAGTCCAGCCGCGCACCGACGCGCAAGGCGACTTCGCAGGTCCAGTGGGTCAGGCGCTCGCTGTTCTTCTGCGCACGGAAGGCCGGCGCCATCAGGCTGATAGCCCCGTGCAGGCGGTTGCGGCTGTCGAGCACCGGTGCGCTGACGCCCCACACCCCGTCATCGATTTCGCTCAGGCTGACGGCAAAGCCCTGGGCGCGGATGGCCTCGAAGCTGTCCGCGTACTGGGCAATGCCTGCGCCATCCACGCCCTGTTCGTGGAGCAACGCCTGGCTGCGCTCGGGCTCCATGTGGGCCAGCAGCACTCGCGCCGAAGCCCCCACCAGCAGGGGTTGGGCCAGGCCCTTCTGGTAGCAGCAGCGCAGCGGCTGCGGGCTGTCGATCATTTCGATGCAAATGGCCTGGCCGTTGCTCGGCACCATCAAGGCGACACTTTCACGGCTCAGCTCGGCCAGGCGCTTGAGCTCGGGCAGCGCCTGCGACACCAGCAGTGCCTGGCGGTCGAACTTTTTCGCCAGTTGCAGGCAGGCCGGCCCTGGCAGGTAGCGGCCGTAGCCGTTGTCCTCGGCCAGGCCCCAGCGCAGCAAGGTCTTCAAGTGCCGGTAGGTGCTGCTCAAGGGTTGCGCCAGCTGCAGGCTGAGCTCCTTGGCCGCCACCGCCTCATCGGCTTGCCCAAGGGCAACGAGAATTTGCAGCAGGCGGTCGGTGGGGCTGTTGTAGGTCATGTGTGCCTCCTAGGTGCGTCATGGTGCACAGTGTTTTCCCAAAGGGTGAAACTCGATTCCCATCAGTTGGGAAATATCGTGCATTTAAGGCGTGGATGAGCAATGCCGTTCGATAATCGAACCGTTGCCCGCAACCTTGCATTGACGCTCGAGCCTGCGCTGCTCACCATTCCCTGGCGTTGCGCGCCCGCCTGCCCCGAACCTGGCCGCAGCCACCAGCCGCTCACTACAATTTCAAGAAATTCAAGAAACACGCCCATGACGCCCTCGAAAATCGACAGCCCCCTGCCCCAGGCTTCCATCGGCAGCAAGATGCGCGGCGCCTTCGCCGTCGGCAAGACGCGCTGGGGCATGCTCGCCCTGGTGTTCTTCGCCACCACCCTGAACTACATCGACCGCGCCGCCCTGGGCATCATGCAGCCGATGCTGGCCAAGGCCATGAGCTGGACGGCGATGGACTACGCCAACATCAACTTCTGGTTCCAGGTGGGCTATGCCATCGGTTTCCTGCTGCAAGGCCGGTTGATCGACAAGGTCGGGGTCAAGCGCGCGTTCTTCGTCGCGGTGCTGCTCTGGAGCCTGGCCACCGGTGCCCATGGCCTGGCCACGTCGGCTGCAGGGTTCATGGTCTGCCGCTTCATCCTCGGCCTGACCGAGGCGGCCAACTACCCGGCCTGCGTGAAGACCACGCGCCTGTGGTTCCCGGCCGGCGAGCGGGCCATCGCCACCGGGCTGTTCAACGCCGGCACCAACGTCGGCGCGATGATCACCCCGGCGCTGCTGCCGGTGATCCTGGCGGCCTGGGGCTGGCAGGCGGCGTTCATCGCCATGGGCTGCCTGGGCCTTGCCTGGGTGGTGCTGTGGGGGCTTAAGTACTACAACCCCGAGGACCACCCCCATGTGCGCCAGAGCGAACTCGCCTACATCCAGCAGGAGGTGGAGCCCGAAGCGGTGCGCGTGCCATTCACCCGCATCCTGCGCATGCGCGGCACCTGGGCCTTTGCCGTGGCGTTCGCGATCACCGCGCCGGTATTCTGGTTCTACCTGTACTGGCTGCCGCCGTTTCTCAACCAGCAGTATGACCTGGGCATCAGCGTGACCCAGATGGGTATCCCGCTGATCCTGATCTGGCTGACTGCGGATTTTGGCAGCATCGGCGGCGGCATCCTGTCGTCGTGGCTGATTGGCCGTGGCATGCGCGCCACCCGCGCGCGGCTGGTGTCGATGCTGCTGTTCGCCTGCACCATCGTCAGCGTCACCTTCGCCGCCCACGCCAGCGGCCTGTGGCTGGCGGTGCTGGCGATTGCCGTGGCAGTGGGCGCGCACCAGGCCTGGACGGCGAACATCTGGAGCCTGCTGATGGACTACACGCCCAAGCACCTGGTGAGCACGGTGTTCGGTTTCGGCAGCATGTGCGCGGCGGTGGGGGGGATGTTCATGACGCAGATCGTCGGGAGCGTGCTGACGCTTACCCACAACAACTATGCGGTGCTGTTCACCCTGATTCCGGCGGTGTATTTCGTGGCGCTGGTGTGGTTGTACTTCATGGCGCCGCGCACGCTCGAAGCGGCGTAGCACCACCCTTGTGGGAGCCGGCTTGCCGGCGATGGGGCCTGCACCGGCCCTATCGCCGGCAAGCCGGCTCCCACAGCAAAAGGGGTGGGTGCTGCAACCACCGCCCAAGGGTCGAATTTTTCGTATACAAAAAAATACAATTCTGGTTACATTAGCCCACGCCTACGACAGCGGTAATCGCCGCTGCGTATTGCGACAGGCTAAAGCCATGCATTACCCCTACCTGCTCGCCCCGCCCGAGCCCGCTGCGCGAAGCACCGCATTCGCCGCTGTTTCACCGAGCCGCCACTCCCCCCGTCGCCCCACGCCGAGCCACTGTGCCCAGGCGCCGTCGACGCGTGCGCCGTTGCTCTGACCAACCCTGATCAGCGCCTGGTTTCTAGGGTTTGGCTCTAATCGAAAACCGGGTGTCTGCAAACCTTCAATTGCAACCAGAACCCCACGCGGGAATGGAACACCTATGCCCAAGACATTACTGATCAAAAACGCCGAACTGCTGGTTACGATGGACGGCGAACGCCGCGAAATCAGACGCGGCGGCCTGTACATCGAAGACAACCTGATCAAGCAGGTCGGCCCCAGCGACGAGCTGCCCCAGCACGCCGACGAAATCCTCGACATGACCGGCAAGGTGGTCATCCCAGGCCTGGTCAACACCCACCACCACATGTACCAGAGCCTCACCCGCGTGGTGCCGGCGGCGCAGGATGGCGAGCTGTTCAACTGGCTGACCAACCTGTACCCGATCTGGGCCCGGCTGACCCCGGAAATGATCTCGGTATCGACCCAGACCGCCATGGCCGAGCTGATCCTCTCCGGCTGCACCACCTCCAGCGATCACCTGTACATCTACCCCAACGGCTGCAAGCTCGACGACAGCATCCATGCCGCCGAAGAAATCGGCATGCGCTTCCATGCCGCGCGCGGCAGCATGAGCGTGGGCCAGAGCCAGGGCGGCCTGCCGCCGGATTCGGTGGTGGAGAAGGAAAGCGCGATCCTCAAGGAATCCCAGCGCCTGATCGAGGACTACCACGACGCCAGCCACGGCTCGATGCTGCGCGTGGTGGTGGCGCCGTGCTCGCCGTTCTCGGTCAGCCGTGACCTGATGCGCGAAGCGGCGGTGCTGGCGCGCCATTACGGCGTGTCGCTGCACACCCACCTGGCGGAGAACGTCAACGACATCGCCTACAGCCGCGAAAAGTTCGGCATGACCCCCGCCGAATACGCCGAGGACCTGGGCTGGGTCGGCCACGATGTGTGGCACGCCCACTGCGTGCAGCTCGACCAGCACGGCATCGAACTGTTCGCCCGCACCGGCACCGGCGTGGCCCACTGCCCGTGCTCGAACATGCGCCTGGCCTCGGGCATCGCGCCGATCCGCAAGATGCGCGACCACGGCGTGCCGGTGGGCCTGGGCGTGGACGGCTCGGCCTCCAACGACGGCGCCAGCATGATCGGCGAAGTGCGCCAGGCGCTGCTGCTGCAGCGGGTCGGCTTCGGCCCCGACGCCATGACCGCGCGCGAAGCCCTGGAAATCGCCACCCTGGGCGGCGCCAAGGTGCTCAACCGCAACGACATCGGCGCCCTCGCCCCGGGCATGGTCGCAGACCTGGTGGCCTTCAACCTCAACCACGTGGCCTATGCCGGTGCCCTGCACGACCCGCTGGCCGCGCTGGTGTTCTGCACCCCGACCCACGTCGACACCAGCGTCATCAACGGCCGCGTGGTGGTCAAGGACGGCCGCATCACCACCGTCGACCTGCCGCGCGTGCTGGAGCGCCACAACCAGCTGGCACACCAACTGGTGATCGGCGAGTAACCCACCCAGGCCGTTGCCCGTCGCCTTGAGGCAACGGCCTGCCCGTATCTGCTACCCCGCTTCACCCACCGCGACTGAGACCGTGCTGTTAGACGCATCAAATATAAAAAAAGCGAGCTACTCACCATGACTTCTCCCGCTACACCTCGTCCGGAAGACGAGAACCTCGGCGTCAGTGCCAACGTGGCCTATGGGCTTCAGCATGTGCTGACGATGTATGGTGGCATTGTTGCCGTTCCGCTGATCATCGGCCAGGCAGCGGGCCTCACCCCTGCCGAAATCGGCCTGCTGATCGCCGCCTCGCTGTTCGCCGGTGGCCTGGCCACCTTGCTGCAGACCCTGGGCATCCCCTTCTTCGGCTGCCAGCTGCCGCTGGTGCAGGGTGTGTCCTTTGCGGGGGTGGCGACCATGGTCGCGATCATCGGCAGCGATGGCCGTGGCGGCCTGGCTTCGGTGTTCGGCGCGGTGATCGTCGCGTCGCTGATCGGCCTGCTGATAACGCCGCTGTTCTCGCGCATCATCAAGTTCTTCCCGCCGCTGGTGACGGGCATCGTCATCACCACCATCGGCCTGACCCTGATGCCGGTGACGGCGCGCTGGGCCATGGGCGGCAACAGCCAGGCGGCCGATTTTGGCAGCACCTCCAACATCGCCCTGGCAGCCTTCACCCTGGCCACCGTGCTGCTGCTCAGCAAGCTCGGCAACGCCAGCATCTCGCGCCTGTCGATCCTGCTGGCGATGGTGATCGGTACGCTGGTGGCCACCGCCTTCGGCATGACGGACTTCTCCCAAGTCTGGCAAGGCCCGATCGTCGCGCTGCCTCAGGTGCTGCCGCTGGGCGCGCCGCATTTCGAGCTGGCGGCGATCCTGTCGATGCTGATCGTGATCGTGGTGACCATGGTCGAAACCTCGGCCGACATTCTCGCCGTGGGCGAGATCATCGGCACCAAGGTCGACTCAAGGCGCCTGGGCAATGGCCTGCGTGCCGACATGATCTCCAGCGTGCTGGCGCCCTTCGCCGGCTCGTTCACCCAGAGCGCCTTTGCCCAGAACGTCGGCCTGGTGGCCGTCACCGGCGTGAAGAGCCGCTATGTGGTGGCGAGCGCCGGGCTGATCCTGCTGACCCTGGGCTTGCTGCCGGTGATGGGCCGGCTGATTGCAGCCGTGCCCACCTCGGTGCTCGGGGGTGCCGGCGTGGTGCTGTTCGGCACCGTGGCGGCCAGTGGTATCCGCACCCTGTCCCAGGTGGACTACCGCAACAACATGAACCTGATCATCGTCGCCACCTCGATCGGCTTCGGCATGGTCCCGATCGCCGCCCCTGGGTTCTACCACCACTTCCCGGCCTGGGTCGAAACCATCTTCCACTCCGGCATCAGCTCGGCGGCGATCATGGCGATCCTGCTCAACCTGCTGTTCAACCACATGCGCACCGGCAACTCCGACCAGCAGTCGGTGTTCGTCGCCGCCAGCGAGCGCACCCTGCGCTACCGCGATATCGCCGGGCTCAATGACGGTGACTTCTTCCGCGATGGCAAGCTGTTCGACTGCGACGGCAACGAGGTGCCGGTGCTGGCGGAGGACGACGGCCATGGCGACGTGCCGGCCCCACGCAAGCGGCGCCTGGAGCAAGCGCACTGAATAAAAAAAGCGACGCCTGAGCGTCGCTTTTTTTTGCCTGACTGCGTTGGGTGCCGGTCAACTCGCTTCGGCGTGCACGGCCTTGCTTGCCTTGCGCAGGCTCAGGGTGCCCCACGCCAGGCCCAGCACCGCGGCGATCACCGAGCCCGACAGCACGCCGAGCTTGGCGGCGCCCAGGGCGGCTGGGTCGGCGAAGGCCAGGTTGGCGATGAAGATCGACATGGTGAAGCCGATACCCGCCAACAGGCCGATCAAGGTGACGCTGCGCCAGGTCACCCCCGCCGGCAGCGCACCCCAGCCCAGGCGCACCATCAGCCAGCTGACCAGGACGATGCCCACCGGCTTGCCCAGCACCAGCGCCACCGCCACGGCAACCATCACCCAGTAAGGCCCGGGCGCGGACAGGTCGACCCCGGCCAGGCTCACCCCGGCGTTGGCCAGGGCGAACACAGGCATGATGCCGTAGGCCACCCACGGGTGCAGGCTGGTTTGCACGCGTGTCACCGGCGGAACCAGCTCGCGCTGGGCCAGGCGCAGCTGCTTCAACGGGTGGTTCAGGCTGCTGCTGTCGCTTTCCTGGGCGCGGCCCAGCAGTTCGTCGGTCACGCGGGAAATCGCCTCCACCGGGCGCTGGCCCAGGGGCATCGAACGGACCGGCGTCATCAGGCCGAGGATCACGCCGGCCAGGGTTGGGTGGGCGCCGGTCATCAGCACGCCGAGCCAGACGATGGCGCCAGGCACCACGTAGGCGTAGGCCGAGCCGATGCCGATCTTCTGCAGGCCGAGCACCAGCAGCAGGCCGACGCCGGCCACCGCCAGGCCGCTGTAATCCAGGCCGCCGGTGTAGAAGAAGGCAATGATCAGCACGGCGATGATGTCATCGATGATCGCCAGGGCCAGCAGGAACACCCGCACGTTCGAGGGGATCGACTTGCCGAGCAAGGCCAGCACCCCGACCGCGAAGGCAATGTCGGTGGCGGTGGGCACCGCCCAGCCTTGCTGTTCGGCGGGCGCATGGCTGAACGCCAGGTAGATCAGCGCGGGCACCACCACCCCGCCGACCGCCGCGGCCATCGGCAGCGTGGCCTGGCGCAGGCTCGACAGCGCGCCTTCGTGGATTTCACGGCGGATTTCCATGCCGACCACCAGGAAGAAGATGGTCATCAGGCCATCGTTGACCCAGAAGTGCAGGGATTGGGAGAACACCATCGAACCGATGCCGAAGGTCACCGGGGCATGCCAGAGGGCATCGTAGCTGTCGGCTGCGGGCGAATTCGCCCAGATCAGGGCCGCCACGGCAGCGATCAGCAGGACGATGCCACTGACCGCCTCGATATGCAGGAAACGCTCTAGATTGGCGAACGCGCGCTGGGCGATTCGCTGGGCACGGGGCAAGACATGTTTTTGCATGGGCGCAAGCACTCCCGCAAGGCGGCCCGACCTGCGTAGCTGTTTAACCTGCTTCACTGCTTCATGCAGCTAGCACCCGGGCGGCATTCTAGCGGAAAAACTCCCCGCAGTTCTACCAGCGTAGCAGGCGCGGGCCCAGCGCCGCGCCCAGGGCGGTGGGCAGCAGCATGCCCAGCAGGTACCACACGCCCCAGAACGGCACTTGCATCTCCGGGCAGTGCACGCAGTAGGCCAGCGTCGCCGTCGCCCCCGCCAGCAGGCCGCCGGCCGCGCCGGCCTGGCGCAGGCGTGTGGGCGCAAGGCCGCGCAAGGCCCAGAACACGGCGACCAACAGCGGCGCCGAGAGCAGCGTGATGTTCAGCGCGCAGGTGCGCCAGGTGCGCCCGAAGATCAACTCGGCGCGGGCATCGACCGGGGCGCCGGCCAGGCTGATGGCCGCACCCAGCCACACCAGCAGCAACGGCACCCCCAGCAGGCCCCACAGGGCGCCGCCCTGCACCCCGGGCCTGGCCAGCCGCTGGGTCAGCCACAGCCCGAGCAGCGCAAGGCTGCCCGGCAGCGCCAGCTTGGCCCAGAACAAGGGCGTGCGCGCCACCTCGGCCAGGTCGCTGCGCACCCCGTACAGGGTCGCCGCCAGCAGCAGCGCGCCGAGCATGCCGAGCAGCAGCGCCCGGCCCAGGCGGCGGGCCGCCACATGCCGGTCTACCGGCCCTTCCCCGCTGGCCAGCAGGGCAATCAGTTCATCGGTCTTCATCGTCGTTACCACCTCGAATCCGCCTGGCCAGGGCCTTGAGCCCACGGTGTATGCCCACCTTGACCGCCGAGCTGGACAGCCCGGTGATCCGCGCGGTTTCTTCCACCGACAAGCCCTCGAGCTTGACGTGGACGATCGGCAGGCGCTGGCGCTCAGGCAATTGCCCCAGCAGTTTGCCGAGGTCGCGACGGGCCTCGGCGGGTGCTTCGTCACTGGCGGCGAACAGCTCGCTGTCCTCCTCCAGGCTGTCGTGCCGCGCCTCGCGCTGGCCGTAGCGGCGCAGGTAATCGACCAGCTTGTAGCGGGCGATGGCCTGCACCCAGGCGGTCAGCGGCTGCTGCGGCTGGTAGGTGTCGCGGGCGTTGTGCACGGCCAGCAGCACCTCCTGGAGCAGGTCTTCGACTTCGGCCGGGCGCTGTGCCAGGCGCCGCCGCAGAAACCCGCGCAGGTGCGCAGCCAGCGCCGCGAGAAACGCCTGGTACGCCCGCGCATCGCCCGCCAGGCCGCGCAGCAGCAGCGCTTGCAGGTGCGTCTCGCGTGCACGGAGCAGGTCTTGTGAGTTAGTTCGTTGCATGGCGCGCCAGGGTTACACCTTGGAAGCATTTCTTTTTATCCAACCATAGACGCTGCGCCAAGCGCACCGAGAGATTGGCCTGGCGGCGAAAAAAAAATTTTCGCGGCGCTGTAACCGTAACCGCAAACCCCGCGAACTACTCGATGAGCCGCCGGTAATTCGCCGCGGCCCCCTTACCCTGGAGTCATCACCATGAACAACCTCGCCCTTTCCGCCGCGGCCCTGGCCCTCGCTTCGCTGGCCGGTGTCGCCGTTGCCGCCACGGCCCCGAGCACCGGTGCTGCCATGGAAAAATGCTACGGCGTCGCCATGGCCGGCCAGAACGACTGCAAGGCCGGCGCCGGCACCACCTGCGCGGGCAGCGCCAAGAAAGACTACGACGCCATGCACTGGAAGAACGTCCCGGCCGGCACCTGCACCTCTATCAAGACCCCCAACGGCATGGGCTCGCTGACCCCAGCCAAGTCCTGAGTGGAGGCCGCCGACCATGAACCGGAACAACCCCCTCGGCGCCGGGCTCGGGCTCAAGGCCGAGCACTATGCCCAGGCCCTGGCATGCGATGCCGAAGGCCTGTGGTACGAGGTGCACCCGGAAAACTACATGGTCGGCGGGCCGCGCCTGGCCTGGCTGGAACGCATGGCCGAGCGCCATGCCCTGTCGCTGCACGGCGTGGCGCTGTCACTGGCGGCCGACGCCGAACCGGATGCCGGCCACCTGCGCCGCCTGCGCGCACTGATCGAGCGGGTTGGGCCGGTGCTGGTGTCCGAGCACCTGGCCTGGTCCACCTGGCGTGGCCAGTACCACCCCGACCTGCTGCCGTTTCCGCGCAGCCATGAAGCCTTGAACCGCATCAGCGAAAATGTCCTGCGCACCCAGGATGCCCTGGGGCGCAGCATTGCCCTGGAAAACCCCAGCCACTACCTGCACCTCGAAGGCCATGACTGGGACGAAATCGATTTTCTCGACGAACTGGTACGCCGCACCGGCTGCACGCTGCTGCTGGACGTCAACAACGTGCACGTCAGTGCGCACAACCTGGGCTACGACGCGGCTGCTTATCTGGACCGTTTCCCGGCCCAGGCCATCAGCGAAGTGCACCTTGCCGGGCACAGCCAGGACCAACAGGCGGCGCTGCTGATCGACTCCCACGACGCGGCCATCGCCGAACCCGTATGGGCGCTGTATCGCCAGCTGATCAGCCGCATCGGCCCGCGCCCGACCTTGATCGAGCGCGACGGCAACGTCCCCGCGTTCGCCGACCTGCTGGCCGAGCGCGCCATCGCCCAAGCCACACTTGCCCGCGCAGGAGCCTTGCCATGAACCTGTCCCTCGGCCAATTCCAGGACGCTTTCATCGAAGCGCTGCAGCAGCGCCCTGCCCCGGCTCTGGCCAGCCTCACCGGGCAAGCGGCGTTCGCGGTCTATCGCAATACCGTGCTCAGCGGTTGTGTCGAGGCGCTGCGCGCCAACTTCCCCAGCATCGAGACGCTGGTCGGCCCTGGCTGGATGCAGGAGGTGGCCAGCGCCTATGCGCAGCAATCGCCGCCGCACGACCCCCGGTTGATCCACTACGGCGAAGCCTTTCCCGACTTCCTGCAAGCGCTGCAGGCCAGCCACGACCTGCCGTACCTGGCCGACGTCGCGCGCCTGGACTGGCACTGGTGCGCAGTCTTCAGCGCCGAGCAAGACCCCTGCCTGACCTTGGCCGAGCTGGCCGGCATGACCGCCGCCGACCTCGCCCGGGGCCACCTGGCGCCCCGGCGCAGCGTGCGCTGGCAGTGGTTCGCCGCGCACCCGGCCTACAGCCTGTGGCGCGTCAGCCGCGAAGGCTTGCCGTGGTCGCCCGAGCAGCCCTGGGTCGCCGAAGGCGCCCTGTTGAGCGGCGACTGCGACGGCGTCAGCCATCAACCCCTGGAAATCGGCGCCTGCGCCTTCCTCGACGCCTGCGCCGCAGGCCACTCACTGCAAGAGGCCTCGCAACTCGCCCAGCAATGCCAACCCGACCTGGACTTCAGCGGCCTGCTCGGCCGGCTGCTGCAAGCCAAGGCCTTTCGCCCCCTCACATTCGCCTGAAGGTAACGGCCATGGAAACTCTGCGCTCCAACGCCCCCACCCACAGCCTGCGCCAGCGCTGGAACAGCCTGGCCGAGCACCTGCAAGGCTGGCTGACCGACAGCGTGCTGTGCCTGGTGGCGCGGCTGGGCATCGCCTCGGTGTTCTTCATGTCCGGCCGCACCAAGGTCGAGGGCCTGCTGAGCATCACCCCCAGCACCTACGACCTGTTCCAGACCGAATACGCCCTGCCGCTGGTTTCGCCGTGGTTGGCGGCGCACCTTGCAACCTACGCCGAGCACCTGTTCCCGCTGCTGCTGGTGCTGGGCCTGTGCACCCGGTTGTCGGCCCTGGCCCTGCTGGGCATGACCACCGTGATCGAGGTGTTCGTCTACCCCGACGCCTGGCCGACCCACCTGTCGTGGGCCGGGCTGCTGCTGTTGCTGATCGCCCGCGGCGGCGGCGCCTGGTCGCTGGACCGTGTGCTGCGACTGCGCTAGCGCCTGCCTGAACATTTGCTGACAACCGTGGCCAGCGCCGCGTTTGTGCGCATACTCAAGCAGGTCCGCAGCGAGGAAGCACTGGAACATGGACCTGCTTGTGGGCGCCTTGCGCGCCAACCCGGAAATCGCCGTGTTTCTCGCCATCGCCCTGGGCATCGTGCTGGGCCGCGTGAAGCTGGGCAGCTTTCACCTCGGCTCAGTGGCCGGGGCCTTGTTGATGGGGTTGCTGATCGGCCAGGTCGGCCTGCAGGTGCCGCACGAACTCAAGTCGGTGTTCTTCGCGCTGTTCATCTATGCGGTCGGCTTCAAGAGCGGCCCGGAATTCTTCGGCAGCCTCAACCGCGGCACGCTCAAGCTGGTGCTGCTGTCGGTGGTGCTGTGCGCCACCGCACTGGCGGTGATCCTGGCCATGAATGCCTTCTACGGCTTCGACGCAGGCTTCACGGCAGGCCTTGGCGCCGGCGCCCTGACCGACACCGCGATCATGGGCACCGCCAGCAGCGCCATCGCCCAGTTGCCGTTGGACGAAGCGGCCAAGGCCACCCTCAACAGCCACATGGCCGTGGCCTACGCCATCACCTATGTGTTCGGCACGGTCGGCCTGATCGTCTTCGTCGGCAGCCTGGCACCGCGCCTGCTCGGCGTCGACCTGCGCACCAGCGCCCAGGCGCTGGAGCGTGAACTGGGGATTGAACGCGACGAAGATGCCATCAGCATCCCCTACACCCGCATCGTGGTGCGCGCCCATCGCCTGAACGCGGCCACCGCCATCGGCCTGAGCGTGGCCGATGTCGAAGCCCTGCACCCATCGTTGAGCGTCGAGCGCATCACCCGTGGCAGCAAGGTGTTCGACCGCGACCCTGCGCAGGTGCTGGTGAAGGGCGACATTCTCGGCATCTATGCCCTGCGCGAGGCGGTAAGCAACCTGCATGACTGGATCGGGCCGGAGATCGACCACCCCGACAGCCTGTCCTTTCCCACCCGCAGCGCCGACATCGTGCTGACCAACCGGCGCCTGGCCGGGCGCACCCTGCATCAGGTGAAAGCGGCGCTGACCGGCGCGGAGCGCATGGGCTGCTTTCTCACCGGCATCACCCGCCAGGGCCTGGCGCTGCCGCTGTTGCCCGAAACGGTGCTGCGCCGTGGCGATGTCATCAGCCTGACCGGGCGCGCCAGCAGCGTCGAGGCGTTGGCCCTGCAGCTGGGCCGTATCCGCGAAACGAGCTACCGCAGCGACATTGCCCTGCACGCCATGGGCCTGGTCGTGGGGTCGCTGGCCGGGCTGCTCTCCACCCATATCGGCATGATCCCGGTGGAGCTGGGTGTCGGTGGGGGCATCCTGCTGGCCGGGCTGCTGATTGGTTGGTACAACTCGCGGCACCCCGAACTCGGCGCCCTGCCCCCGGCGGCGCAGTGGGCCTTCTCCGAGTTCGGCCTGACGGCCTTCGGCGCCGTGATCGGCCTGCTGGCGGGGCCGGCGGCGTTGACGGCCATCAAGGAACAAGGCCTGGACTTGCTGATCGCCGGCGCCCTGGTAACCCTCATCCCGCCCTTGGTGACGCTGTTTTTCGGGCGCTACATCCTGCGCCTGCACCCGATGATCCTGTTCGGTGCACTGGCCGGCGCACAGACCGAGGCCGCCTCGATGAACAAGATCATCGAACAATCCGGCAGTAATACGCCCGTCATCGGTTTTACGGTTTGCTATGCCGTTTCCAATGTATTGCTGGCCGTTTGCGGCCCGATCATCATTGCCTTCGCCTGAGTGCTGAATGGAATAAGCGCATAAACATAATTGCCAATAAGCAATAGCGAATTTGCAGGTCAGAATGTGTCGGCTAAGGTATGAATTCCCACTATCAGATTCACTGTTTATTCAAATTCGCTTGGTTGTCGTGAAAAGAGCATGGGCCGCCAACGTGAACCGGCTTGAACAGCGCTAATCTGCCTCTGCCGCACAACGAAGTTGCTGGTAGTTGCCGTTCCGGTACAGCACGTCAGTTCAAAAGGAGCTTGTCATGCGATTGACTGCCAAACCGTTCGCGCGCCACAAGAACACTGCAAGGTCGTCCAGCCTGTGGAAAATGGGCTCTTCGTTCCTGCTGGCCAGTGCCATTGCCGCCGCCCCGCTGGCATGGGCGGAAGAAAAAGCCAAGCCGGCCACCGAAGCCACCAAGGCCGCCAACGACGC
The DNA here is from genome assembly GCF_002438125.1 of Pseudomonas sp. UBA6315. Taxonomy (NCBI): domain Bacteria; kingdom Pseudomonadati; phylum Pseudomonadota; class Gammaproteobacteria; order Pseudomonadales; family Pseudomonadaceae; genus Pseudomonas; species Pseudomonas sp. UBA6315. Next base: position 96,093 of record NZ_DJTF01000183.1, on the reverse strand, counting down.
ATTGCTCAAAGAGTTGCCGTTCAATGACAAGACTTCATTCGAACTGGCGCACAAGGGTTTTATCGCGCCGCTGCCCTCCGAGCCGATCAAAGGCCCCAGTGGCAACATGATCTGGGACCCGAACAAATACGGGTTCATCAAAGAAGGTGAAACAGCCCCGGCCACCACCAACCCAAGTTTGTGGCGCCAATCGCAACTGATCAATATTTCCGGCCTGTTCGAAGTCACCGATGGCATTTACCAGGTGCGCAACTACGACTTGTCGAACATGACCATCGTCGAAGGCAAGGATGGCATCACCATCTTCGACCCACTGATTTCCAGTGAAACCGCCAAGGCGGCACTCGACCTCTACTACCAGCATCGGCCCAAAAAGCCGGTGGTGGCCGTGATTTATACCCACAGCCATGTCGACCACTACGGTGGCGTGCGCGGCGTAATCAGCGAAGACGACGTCAAGGCCGGCAAGGTCAAGATCTACGCGCCCAAGGGCTTCCTCGAACACGCGGTGGCGGAAAACGTGATGGCCGGCACCGCCATGAGCCGGCGGGCCAGCTACATGTACGGCAACCTGCTGCCGCCGAGCGAAACCGGCCAGCTGGGCGCGGGCCTTGGGACCACCACCTCAGCCGGTACCGTGACCCTCATCCCGCCGACCGACATCATCGAGAAGACCGGCGAGAAGCGCACCATCGACGGGCTGACCTACGAGTTCCTGTACGCGCCGGGCAGTGAAGCGCCGGCCGAGATGCTCTACTACATCCACGAGAAAAAGGCCCTCAACACCGCCGAGGACTCCACCCACACCCTGCACAACACCTACTCGCTGCGCGGGGCGAAGATCCGCGAGCCGCTGCCGTGGTCCAAGTACCTCAACGAAGCCTTGAAGATGTGGGGCAACGATGTGCAGGTGATGTACGCCATGCACCACTGGCCAGTGTGGGGCAACAAGGAGGTGCGCGAGCAGTTGTCGTCGCAGCGCGACATGTACCGCTACATCAACGATGAAACCCTGCGCCTGGCCAACAAGGGTTACACCATGACCGAGATCGCCGAGCAGGTGAAGCTGCCCAAGGGCATTGCCGAGCGCTTCTCCAACCGCGGTTACTACGGCTCGCTCAACCACAACGTCAAGGCCACCTACGTGCTGTACCTGGGCTGGTTCATCGGCAACCCGGCCACGCTCTGGGAGCTGCCGCCGGAGGAAGAGGCCAAGCGCTACGTCGACATGATGGGCGGTGCCGACGCCGTACTGAGCAAGGCCAAGACCTACTACGACAAGGGTGACTTCCGCTGGGTGGCCGAGGTGGTCAACCACGTGGTGTTCGCCGACCCGAGCAACCAGGCCGCGAAGAACATGCAGGCCGATGCCCTCGAGCAGCTTGGCTACCAGGCCGAAAGCGGCCCATGGCGCAACTTCTACCTCACCGGCGCCAAGGAGCTGCGCGAAGGCGTCAAGCAGCTGCCGACCCCCGATACCGCCAGCCCCGACACAGTCAAGGCGATGGACCTGGACCTGTTCTTCGACTACCTGGCCATGCGCCTGAAAGGGCCTGAGGTGGAAGACAAGCACATCACCCTGAACCTGGACTTCACCGACCTCAAGCAGAAGTACCTGCTGGAAATGGTCAACCGCGTGCTCAACCACACCGAAGGCCTGCAGGCAGACAAGGCCGATGCCACGGTCACCTTGACCCGCGACACCTTGAACAAGCTGATGCTCAAGGAAACCACGCTCAAGGACGCCGTCGCTGCAGGCCAGGTCAAGGTCGATGGTACCGAAGGCAAGCTCGAAGAGCTGATGAGCTACATGGACAACTTCGAGTTCTGGTTCCCCATCGTCACGCCGTAATGGAGGCACGAGCAGCTGGCAGGGCCGCAGGCCCTGCCCTGCTCACCGGCAATACCGCCTGGTACCGAGTTCAACGGCATGGGAAGCGGAGTCATCGTCATGTCCATCTATCGAAACGTTCAGGCCCAGGGCGCCAGGTTCGCCGCCGCCGTAGCCCTCGCCACCTTGTGCCTGGACAGCCCCGCCTGGGCTGGCGGCATCCTCATCTACGAAGCCGGCCAGGAGGGCAACGGCCTGGCCAATGCCGGCTCCGCCGCACTGGCCAACGACCCCAGCGTGCTGATGAGCAACCCGGCAGGCATCACCCGACTCCAAGGCACGCAGATCAGCGCCAACGCCCAGGTGATCTTCGGCGACATCCGTTTCTCGCGGGGCAGCGGCAACCAGTTCGACGGCAACGAAGGCGGCAACGCCCTGCAGTACCTGCCCGGCACCAGCCTGTTCATCAGCCACCAGATCGACGACCGTGCCGCCATCGGCTTTGGCATGTACGGCAATTTCGGCCTGGCCCTGGACTACGACGATGACTGGGCCGGGCGCTACTTCACCCAGGAAGCGGCAGTGATCGGCGTGTCGATGCAACCGACCCTGGCCTACAAGTTCACCGACGACCTGTCGATCGGCATCGGCCCGCGGATCATGGTCGGCTACTACCGCACCGAAATGGCCATCAACAACAACCTGCTGGGCCTGGCCGACCGGCCGGACGGGCAGCTTGAATACAAGGACACCGATGTCGGCGTGGGGGTCAACCTCGGCTTGCTCTACCAGGTCACGCCGCGCACCCGCGTGGGCCTGGCCTACACCAGCAAGGTCAAGCTGGAGTTCGACGACAAGCCGCACCTCAAGGACATCAGCAACCCCCTGCTCAACGTTGCCCTGCGCCGGCTGGACGTCGACTCGCTGGAGCTGGACCTGAACGTGCCGCAGACAGCGACCTTCAGCATCGCCCACGAGCTGGACGAACAATGGACGTTGCTGGGCAGCCTGAACTGGCAGGACTGGAGCGATTTCGGCGATGTCGGCGTTGAGGTCGACAGCAATGCCGGCGGCACCAGCCGCACGGTCGATCGCAAATACAAGGACACCTGGCACGCCTCTGTCGGCGCGCAGTACCAGGCCACCCGGCAATGGCGCTGGAGCCTGGGCCTGGGCTACGACAGCTCGGCCGTGGACGACAAGGACCGCACCGTCGACAACCCCATGGGCGAAGCCTGGCGGCTGGCGGCGGGGGTCAATTACCAGGTCGAGGAAGGCTTGGACCTGCACCTGGCCTACACCCTGGTGTGGCTCGGCGACATGGACATCGACCAGACCAAAGCGCGCTCTGGCAGCACGCTAGCGGGCAGCTACGATAACAGTGCGTTGCACATTCTCGGCGGTGGCGCGACCTGGCGTTTCTGAACCACCCTGCGCGCCCGCAGACCCGATCATCGTAAGAAGGAGAAGCTGCATGAACACCAAGACGTTAGCTGCATCGCTGTGCCTTGCAACGCTCATGCTGCAGGGCTGCGCTAGCAAATACGTGGAGTCCGACCAGTATTCGGGCTTCCTCAAGGACTACAGCATCCTCAAGGAAGACAAGTCGCCCTCGGGCGCACCGGTGATGCGCTGGATCAAATCAGGGGTAGATGCCAAGCGCTACACCAGCGTGTACATCGAGCCAAGCCAGCTCTACCCGAAACCGCAGCCGACCGAAAAGGTGCCGCAGTCGACCCTGCAGGGCATCACCCAGTACTACGACCAGACCCTCAAGAACCACTTCTCCCAGGTATTGCCGCTGGCCAGCAGCCCTGGCCCACGGGTACTGGTAGTGCGCCCGGCGATCACCGCCGTCAGCGCCCAGACCAAGAGCCTGCGCCCGTATGAAGTGATCCCGATCGCGCTGATCGCCGCCGGCATCAGCACCGCCACCGGTATCCGTGACCAGGACACCAGCATCGCCACCGAAGCGGCGTTCCTCGATGGCGAGACCAACCAGGTGGTGGCCGAGGTGGTGCGCAAGGGCGCCGGCACCGAGCTGGATGATTCGTCCCAGGTGATGCAGGCCAAGGACGCCAAGGCCGTGCTCGATGGCTGGGCCAAGGACATGGTCACCTCGTTCCAGGCCCTGAGAAAGTAAACCGCCCCACCCCACTGCAGGGCCGAGCCTGCAGTGGGGCGTAGCACCCTTGCTCGGCCCCACCGAGGCGCGATCCCATGGACAGCATTCGCGGCAGCGCTCTGCTGCAGTTCGACCAACTGCTGACCGAGCACGGCGCTCGGCAGCACGACTTGCTGGCGCCACTGAAGATCGACCCGCAGGTGGTCGGCAACCATGCCAAGCGCCTGCCCTACCTCAACCTCGTGCAACTGTTCGAGGGCAGTGCGCACGCCCTCAGCCTGCCGCGTTTCGGCCTGGAACTGGCGCTGCTGCAAGGCGCGACCCTGGTCGGCCCGTTGCGCCACCTGGCCAACTCGGCGCCCACCGTCGGCCATGCGCTGGTGGCGGTGATTCGCTACATGCGCCACTACAGCCCGGCCATTCATTTTCGCCTGGAGCACCGCGCCGGCCAGGCACTGCTGTACTTCGACAATGGCCTGCCCGATTCGCGGCATACGCCACAGATCGTCGAGAAATAGATGATGGGCGCCAGGCTGTTGATCGGCGAGCTGCGCGGCACGCCCCTGCGCCCGAAGGCCGTGACCTTGCGCCACCTGGCGCTGGGCGAGCCGGCCGGCTACCTGCGCTACTTCGACTGCCCGGTGTTATTCGATCAGCCGCACAACTGCCTGCTGATGCCGGCGGATGTGCTGCAAGAGGCGTGCGTTCACCATGACGCGGCATTGCATGCCATCGTGCGCCATTACCTGGAGGAGCAGGCGGTACCCTGTGACAGCCTGTGCGCCCAGGTCGAACGCATCATCCAGATGCTGCTGCCCAGCCAACGCTGCACCCTGGAGCAGGTTGCCCTGGCCCTTGAGCTGAACCCGCGCACGCTGCAGCGGCGCCTGGCGAGCGATGGCATCGACTTCGAGGATTACCTCGACGGCATGCGCCGGCGCCAGGCCCAGCAGATGCTGCGCAGCACCGGCCTGAGCGTGGGCCAGATCGCCAGCGAGCTGGGCTACCGGCGCACCACGTCATTCTGCCGCGCCCACCTGCGCTGGTTCGACATGACGCCGCTGGAACACCGCCGCCAGCATGGCGACCCGCAGGTCGCCCACCTTTAACCCTGCCTGTCCTGCGGCTTGCTGGAGGTATCCCGGGCCGGCGCGGCAAACCATTTCTCCCGCGGCACCCACTTCTCCTGCGCCGGGTCACCCAGATAATGCGGCGACATGATCTGCACGCCGTACTCGTTGAACACGTCCTGGATGTTGGCATGCAAAAGGCTCAGCAGCTCGGCCCGCGGCCGTGGCTCGCTGGGCACGGCCTGGGCCACCAGGCGGTATTCCGGGTAGAAGTCCGAAAGCCCGGTCTGGAACACCTGCGGCCGGGGCTTGGCAACGATGCCTTCGGTACGCTCGGCAGCCGCCACCAGCATCGCCTCGACCTGGCGCCAGGGCGTGTCGTAGCCGATGGTGACGACCGTGTCGACGATATAGCCGCGGCCCTGCACCACCCGCGAATAATTGCGCGTCACGGAGCCTGTGATCATCGAGTTGGGCAAGGTCAGCACCTCGCCAAGGCCAGTGCGAATGGTGGTGTTGAACATGCCCACTTCCGTCACCGTGCCTTCGTTATCGCCCACCCGCACGTACTCGCCCGCCTTCAAGGTGCGCGAATAGGTCAGGATCAGCCCGGCTGCGGCCTGCCCCACCACGCTGGAGGCCCCCAGCGAGATCATCAAGCCGAGCAGCACCGACAAGCCCTTGAACGCATCGGTGCCGGAGCCTGGCAGGTACGGGTAGGCCATCACCAGGGCAAACAGCCAGATCGCCAGCGAGGTCAGGCGGGTGGTGGGCTGCAGGGTTTCCTCGGTCAGCCACTTGAGCGTGCCGGGGCGCGCCATGCGCTCCAGGATGCGCCGGCTGAAGCCGCTGATGCCGCGGGCGATGAAGAAGATCATCACCGCCACAGCAATGCCGGGGATGGCCTGCAGCATGCCATGCAGCAGATAGCGCAGCAGGTCGAGCAGGTGCACGTTGAGGCTCTCGCCCCAGGGCCGGGTATAGGGGAACTGCGACAGCACGAAGCTCAGCCACTGGTAGCTCAGCAGAAACACCACCACCCAGTACAACAGGCGCAGCAGGCGATCGATCAGGTAGTACACGTACTGCATGTCGAACAGCGGCAGCTGGCCGACGCGGATCTGCTTGGCGCGCTCGCGCATCAACCGCGTCAACACCCCGCGCAGCTTGCGTCGGCCCCAGTTGGCACCCTTGATCAGCACCACGAAGAGCAAGGTGGACAATGCCGACCAGCCCACCGCCTTGAGCAGAAAGCGCAGGCTGCGCGCTTCACCGGTCTCCTCCACCACCTGGCGCAGCGCCGCGGCGGCCTGCTCGGCGGCCAGGCGCGTGTCGCCGCCGTTCACGCCCACATCCACGGGCGCGACGATGAAGGCCCGATGACCGCCGAGCAGCACCATGTGGCTGTTGAGAATCCTGTCGACGCTGACCTGCAGGTCGTCGGTGCCGCGCAGCGCCTCTTCGATCACCGCCGTGGCGCGCTGCACCCGGGCGGCCGGCGTTTCTCCCAGCAGCGTGGCGTTGAAGGTGAAGATGCTGCGGTTGGCGATGACCAGCTCGGCCGGGTCGGCGGGCACACCGTCGGTGGCGCTGGCGGCGCTGTCACTGCCCTGCCCCACGGCGGGCAACAGCAGCAGCCACACTAGCAGCAGGCGGAAAAGGTGGTTCATTGCACACTCCCTGGGCACTCGGACGCACGGCATCTGTGTAGTGATAGCACAGGGTTCACTGGCCGGGGCCTGGCCCCAGGAACCAGCGGAAATAAGGGTTGTCGCCGTCGCTTCTGGCCAGCTCGCGGGCCTCCCGCGCCCAGGCCGGGCGGTTGCCGTTGTAGGCATGCAGGCTGAGGCTGTAGAAGCGCGCAAGCGCCTGCCAGCGCTCGTTCACCGCACTGGCGAAGTCAGGGTCGGCGCCTTGCAGGGGTGGCGCGCCCTTGAGCGCCAGCAGCGCCGGCAGCACCCGGGTGATTTCCCGCGGCCGTACCCAGCCGGCGTACTCGATGCGCGGCTGGTCGTCGGTCACAGGCTTGGCGTCGCCGGCAAATCGTTGCAGCCCATCGCGGTCGGTGACCCAGGTCGCCAGCAGCGCCTGCGCCGAGTCCACGCCCACCTCGGCCAGCGCCTGGGCTACCGCAGGCTGCGCCAGGCGCTGGCGAATCCTGGGCACATCCAGCTGCAACGGTTGCAGCGAGCCGATCAGCAGCATTTCGTGGAACTCGGTGGTCCACAGCGACGCATGGGGGAAGACTTCGATGAAGCTCTGCACCAGCGCGCGGCTGTCCTCTTCGTTCTGGGTCGGCAGCGGCAGCCACTGCGCTACCAGGCCGCCTGGCTCCAGGCGTGCGGCAGCGAGCTGGTAGAAGTCGCGCGAGTACAGGTTGACCACACCCGCCGCCGAGGGGGGCGGAGGTTCGAGGGTCACCAGGTCGTAGTGCTCTTCACTGCGCAGCAGTTCGCGGCGGCCATCGCGCAGGCGGATTTCCAGGCGAGGATCACTGACCGCGGAGAAATTGCCTTTGAACAGTGGCGCTGCTTGCAGCACCTCGGGCAGCAGCTCGGCCACCACCGGGCGCTGCAGCCCCGGGTAGCGCAGCATCGCCCCGGCGGTGATGCCGGTGCCGAAGCCGATCACCAGCGCCGAACGCGGCTCGCCGCGGTGGATCAACAGCGGCAACAGGGCCTGCAGGCGCATGTAGCGCAGCGAGGGCATGGCATCGCCGGTATTGGATACACCCTGGATGTACAGGCGGTTGAAGGTCTGGCCCTGGCGCCCCTGGCTGACCACCGCCACGGTGCCGCCCTTGCCCTCGTGGTAGTAGGTGAGCTGGCCGTTACGCGCACCGGGCAGCAGCTCGGCCAGGCGCTGGGGCGGCGTGAGGGCCGCCACCAGCAGGGTCGCAGCGGCCACCGCAACCACCGCGAAGGCCATAGGCCGGCGCACACCCTGCCCCCGCCACACCGCCAGCAGGCCGACCACTGCGGCAAGGACGGCCAGCACCCCCAGCGCGCGCACCAGGCCCAGTTGCGGCACCAGCACGAAACCGGTGAGCAGCACGCCGACGATGCCACCCAAGGTGTTGAGCGCCACCACCGCACCCACGTCACGGCCGACATGGCCGCTGTCCACCGCCAGGCGCAAGGCCAGGGGGAAGGCCGCGCCGAGCAAGGTGGTCGGCAGCAGCACCATGCACAGCGCCGCCGTGGCGAAGCGGGCGCACATCCCGGCCAGTTCGCTGCCGAACAGCTGCAGGGCGAGCATTTCGGCCTGGGTCTGGGCCAGCACCAGCCAGCGTCCAAGCCCGGCAAGCTGCAACAGGGCCAGCAAGCCGGCCAGGGCGATCAGCAGGCCGAACAGGCCCCAGGGATCACGAATTCGATCGGCACGCCGCGCATACAGGGCGCTACCGGCGAGCAGCCCGCCCAGGTAGGTGGCCAGCACCACGGCGAAGGCGAACGCACGGGTGCTCATGAACGCCACGATCGACTGGCTCCACACCACCTCATAACCCAGGGCGACGCCACCGGCGAGGCAGTACAAACCGATGGCCAGGCGCGCTTGTGCGCCTCGCGGGGTCGACGTGCGCAGGGCCGCTGGCGGCAACGCTGCATCGCGCCGGCGGGCCAGCCAGGCGCCCAGGGCAGCCAGCAGGTTGAGCGAGGCGGCGGCGCAGGCGCTACCGCTAACCCCCAGGCGAGGCAGCAGCACGAACGCGGCCAGCAAGGTGCCGGCGATGGCGCCTGCGGTGTTCGCCGCATACAGCCGGCCGCCCGCCTCCGCCAGCTGGCCGCTGGCCGGTGCCACGGCGCGCACCAGCACCGGCAAGGTGCCGCCCATGAGCAAGGCCGGCAGCCCGACCAGGGCAAACGGCAAGACCCAGGCCAACGGGCCGGCGCTGCCTTCCAGGCGGGCGAACGGCCCGGCGGCGTGGGCCAGGCCCAGGGTGGCGCCGATGCCAAGCACCGCCACTGCCAGCTCCAGGCCTACGTAGAGCTGCACCGGGCGCTGCAAGCGGTCGGCCCAGCGCCCGAACAGCAGGCCGCCCAGGGCAAGGCCTGCGAAAAAGGCACTGATGCCGGTGGCCACGGCGTGCACTTCCACGCCGACCACCAGCGACAGTTGTTTGATCCAGAGCACCTGGTAGACCAGGCCGGCGGCGCCGGAGAGGAACAGCAGCGTGGCGGGTAACAGCACCTGCAGGTGCGCCTTGCTCTGCGGCGCAGCGGTGACGACGGAGGATGCTGCAGGTGATGCCATGCACGAAGCCCTTGTCTGGTGAAGGTTGCTACCGATGAATGACTGTGGGAGCCGGCTTGCCGGCTCCCACAGGGGGGCTCACTGCTTGTTCATCTTCTCCTCGATCTTCTTGTCCACATCGGCACGGATCTGGTCGATGCTGAAGCTCGCCGGCCGCTGGCTAGGCGGGTAGTCGACGAAGGTCTGGAGGAACGCGGCGGCCTTCTTGATGCCGTTGAAGACAAGGTAGTCGTTCTTGGTCAGCCAGTCGTTGTACTGGTCGGAAACCACGTCGGCGCGCTCGTAAGGGTCCATGCGCAGGTTGAACATCTTCGGCACGCGCAGGCAGGTGAAGGGTTCGCTCCAGACCGCGAAGCCGCCTGGCGCGCGTTGCTCGCAGAAGACGATCTTCCAGTCGCCATAGCGCATCGACACCAGCTCGCCGTCATCGTTGAAATAGTAGAACTCGGTGCGCGCGCTCTTGTCGGTCTTGCCGGTGAGCATGTCGAGCTGGTTGAAGCCGTCCAGGTGCACCTTGAAGTTCTTGCCACCGACATCGGCGCCCTTGAGCAGGCGGTCCTTGATGTCGACGTCGCCGGTTGCCGCCAGCAAGGTCGGGAACCAGTCGAGGCCGGACATCATCTGGGTGTTTACCGAGTCAGGCTTGATCTTGCCTGGCCAGCGCACCATCGCCGGCACCCTGAAGGCACCTTCCCAGTTGGAGTTCTTCTCGTTGCGAAACGGCGTGGTCGCCGCATCCGGCCAGGACCACTGGTTGGGGCCGTTGTCGGTGGTGTAGACGACAATGGTGTTGTCGGCGACCTTGAGGTCGTCCAGGGTCTTGAGCAGCTTGCCGACATCGCCGTCATGCTCGAGCATGCCATCGGCATACTCGTTGCCGACCATGCCGCTCTGCCCCTGCATCGACTCGCGTACATGGGTGAAGGCGTGCATGCGGGTGGTGTTCATCCACACGAAGAACGGCTTGTCAGCCTTGACCTGCTTGTCGATGAAGTTGATCGCAGCCTGGGTGGTCTCGTCGTCGATGGTTTCCATACGCTTTTTGGTCAGCGCGCCGGTGTCCTCGATCTTGCCGTCGGCACTGGCCTTGATCACCCCGCGCGGCGAGGCAGCCTTGATGAACTCCTGGTCATCCTTGGGCCAGTACGGGCGCTCCGGCTCCTCTTCGGCGTTGAGGTGGTAGAGGTTGCCGAAGAACTCGTCGAAACCGTGGTTGGTGGGCAGGTATTCATCGCGATCGCCCAGGTGGTTCTTGCCGAACTGGCCGGTGGCGTAGCCTTCGGCCTTGAGCGCCTGGGCAATGGTCACATCGCGCGCCTGCAGGCCCACCGGCACACCCGGCATGCCGACCTTGGACAAGCCGGTACGCAACGCCGACTGGCCGGTGATGAAGGTCGAACGTCCCGCCGTACAGCTGTTCTCGGCATAGTAATCGGTGAACATCATGCCTTCCTTGGCAATGCGGTCGATGTTCGGCGTCTGGTAGCCGACCACGCCCTTGCCGTAGGCGCTGATGTTGGTCTGGCCGATATCGTCGCCGAATATCACCAGGATGTTCGGCTTGTCCGCCGCACTGGCCAGCCCCGCCGCGAACGTTGCCGTGGCCGCGAGGGCGGCCGCCGACAACCATGCTCTTCTGGACTTCATAGCTACGCTCTCCGTTTCACGTCACTGCTGTAGTCCACGACTTCGGGCACATGGGCTGCCGACACGGGCCGGGCCCTGTACTCCTGCGGTTGGTTGATAACGCTTCAGGGTGTTTCGAAGGGATACACACGGCGCCATTCCCCGGCCATGTCCACCACCGTCCAACCTTTGGCCTGCGCCTGGTCCAGGGCCTTGTCCAGGTGCCCGACCTTGCTCGTGCGGTCATAGGCCCATTCACGGTGGGCGTCGGTGTGGTGCACCAGCCCGGCAAAGCGCCGGCCTGGCCCGGCCATGGTCCACTGCAGCATCTGCAGGTCGCCGTCGGAATTGCCAAAGGCCAGGATCGGCCGGCGGCCGATGACCCAGTCGATGCTCACAGGCTTGCCCGGGCCATCGTCGTTGTGCTGGACGGTGGGCAGGCGCTGGATGCTCAATTTGCCCTGCTGGTCCTGGAAGCGGGCGCCCAGGGTGGTGCCGATCACCTGTTCCGGCGGGATGCCGTACACCTCCTCGGCAAACGCGCGCATGAAGGCCACCTCGCCACCCGAGACGATGTAGGTCTTGAAGCCGTTGTCGCGCAGGTAGGCCAGCAGCTCCAGCATCGGCTGGAACACCATTTCGGTGTACGGCTTGCCGGTGCGCGGGTGGCGGGCGCTGGCAAGCCAGGCGCGGCTGCGGGCAATGAAGTCGCTGCTGCTCATGCCCGAATGAGTGGCGGCGACGATCTTCAGCAGGCCATCCATGCCTTGCGCGGCCAGGGCCTGATGGTCGCGCTCGAGCACAGCCTTGAACGGTTGCTGGGTACGCCACTGGGGGTGTTCGGGGGCCAGGCGCCTGACCTCGTCCATGGCGAACAACACCTCGAAGTACAGCGGCTGCTCGCTCCACAGGGTGCCGTCGTTGTCGAACACGGCGATGCGCTCGGCGGGTACGACGTAGTCCGGCCCGCCTTGCTGGCTGACCGCCTCGACGAAGGCCACGATGGCGCTGCGCGAAGGGCCTTCGCGCCAGGCCGGCAGCGGGTCGGCCGCCTGGGCCAGCAGTGGCAGCAGGATGAGCACCAGGCACAAACCGGCCTGGCGCGCAGCGCCGCGGGCCGAGTCGCGCAGGGTGAGCCTCGCTTGCGTCATTGCCTTACCTCGATCAGCGGCTTCGGGGGTTCAGATCATGCAGCGCGTGTTTGTCAGCGCAATTCGGCTGGCCCTTGGCAGCCTCCTGGCGCAAGCGCTGCAGCAGGCGCTTGCGCGCAGCGGCGCTGAGCGCGGGCTCGCCCTGGGCGCCGTAGGCGGCCTGGAAAAAGGCTAGCAAATCGCCCTGCGAATGCTCGCCGCAGGGATGTTCACTTGACGACAGCACACGTCGCCCGGTGCGGCGCCGAACCCACAGGTACAGGCCGTCCAGGCGCACCGGCAGGTGGGCGCACTGCTGCCGGGCCTGGCGCAGGGCAAAGCCTGGCGAATCGAGCCAGGCCTGGTGGCGCCGGGCCTGCCAACCGCGCAGCCAGTGCCAGCCTGCCCGCCCCCATTCACGCCCGGCCCATGCCAATGCCGCCAACAGCGACAGCGCTGCCAGCAGCACCAGCCAATGGCCGGAAAGCCTGACCTGCGCCCCCTGGCCGAGGGCCTGCAGGTCTTGCGTGAGGGAGAACGGTGCCTGGTAGGTGCCCGCCTGTGCCTGCACCTGCACCGCAGGCAGCGAAGCCGTGTGCGCCTCGCCCGTCGTGCCGTCCCACCACTTCAGCTCGATGGCCGGCAGGCTGAAATGCCCGGCGGCCGTGGCCACATAGCTGGCACTGTCCTCGCGCTGGCCGCCCAGGGTGCCGCCGCGGCCATCGCTGAGCGGCGCTACCTGGGGCGTCTGCACATAGCGCTTGAAACCTTCGACCTCGCTCAACGGCGGCGGCGGGATCAGCATGGCCTGGGCACCGACGGCGACCGTATGCAGGCGGCGCGTGATGCTGTCACCGACCCGCAAAGGGCTGTGCGAGCGCTCGATGGTCTGCGTCAGCTCCACCCGCTGCGCCACCAGGCGCTGCTCGCCGGCCGTGCTGGCGGGCCCGCTAGCCTCGAACGACAGCGGCTGGCTGCGCACGGTCAGCACCTTGTTATCCGGGCCAGGCTGAACGCCAAAGGCCAACGCCGGGATGTCGAAGCGCTGCGCCACGGTGGGGGTGATCTGGTAGTGGTAACGCAAGCCGAAGAAGGCCTTGCCGTCGAGCTGCTGGTTCAGGTGCTGGGCTTGGCCGCTGGGCGGGCTGACCACCGCGCCGGCCAGTTGCAGCGCTGGCAGCACCGGGGCATCGGTGAACCAGGTGTCGACCAGCAGGTCCACTTCCAGGTTGACCGTGGCCCCGGTCATCACCGGTTTGTCCGGCACCAGCCGCGCCTGCACCCTCACCTCGGGGTCCGCCGCATTCGCAAGCCCAGCCAGGCACATCAACAGCAGCAAGGCCCTGCGAATCATGGCGCCTCCTTGGCCGCATCCTGCAGCGCGAACTTGCGCCTGAGGAACTGCGCCGGCGAAGTGGTGAGGTTGTTCAGCCACAGCTGATCGGACGCTGCCTGGGCGGTCTGTTGCGGCTGTTGCTTGCCGCCTGCGCTTGGCGTCTGGTCCTCGACGACCTTGTCGGGTTTCTCGTCGGGTGGGTCTTCCTGCTGCTGGTCCTGGTAATCCTTGAGCAGCGCCTGGGCCAGCGCCAGGTTGGCCTGGGCTTCGGCGAACTCCGGCTGCAGACGCAAGGCCTGCTGGTAGGCGGCAATCGCCTGGGGGAACTTGAACAGGCGCACGTAGCTGTTGCCCTGGTAGAACCAGGCCATTGGCGTATCGACCTTGCCCAGGCTGGCCAGCGCCGCCTGGAAGTCGGCAGCCTCGTAGGCGGCGACGCCCTTCCAGTACGGGTCGTGGAACTGCGCGGCAGCCTGCGGGTAGTGCCCATGCTCGAACGCCCAGCGCCCTTGCTGGTCGGCGGTAAAGAAGGCGTCGGCCAGCGCCCCCGCCCGGGCAGGCTGCGCGGTTGCGCCCAGCAGCAGGGCCAGCAGCAGGCCCGGCAGCCAGTTCACCCGCCAGCCCCGGCGCACGCTCAACAGCACCAGCAGCAGCAGCGGCCAGCACAGCCAGTAGCCGGCATCCTTCCAGTGCAACTGCGCCTCCAGGCCACTGGCGGCCTTGAAATGGCGCTGGGCATGCAGCTCGATCCAGTCCAGGTCATCGTCATTGAGCGACAGGCTGCCCAGCGGCGCATTCGCCGCCTTGGCCAGGCCCTTGAGGCCCTGGGCATCGAAATCGCCCTGCACCGGGCGCCCCTGGGCATCGAGCCTGGGCAGGCCCTGGGCATCGCGCAGCGGGCCACTTGGCTGGCTGCCGACCGCCAGCACCAGCACCTGCAGCGGGCTGCCGCGCAAACGCTTGCCGATTGCCTCGAACTGGCTGGGGTCGGCGCCATCGGTCAGCAGCACCAGGCTGCCGGGCGCCTGTTCCGCGTCCAGCAGCTTGAGCGCCTGGTCGATCGCGCCCAGTGCGTCCTTGCCGGGCTTGCTCATCAGGTCGGTGGCCAGGGCCTGGATGAAGGTGTCGAGCAGCGCCGGGTCATCGGTGGCCGGCAGCACCAGGTGCGCGCTGCCGGCGTAGGCGACCAGCGCCGTGCGCGCCCCGGCGCGGCGCAGCACCAGATCGTGCAGGGTGTGGCGCACCGCCGCCAGGCGGCTGGGCGGCACGTCGTCGGCATCCATCGAAGGCGACAGGTCCACGGCAATGATCAGCGGTGCGCGGTTATCGAGAAAGTCTGGGGTGTCCTGCTGCCAGGTCGGCCCGGCGGCGGCCAGGGCGCCGAGCACCAGCACCGCGCCGAGCAGGTGCACGGGGCGCCAGCGCCGCTGCTCCTGCGGGGTGATCAGCAGGTGCGCGACCAGGTGCGGGGCGATGATGCCGTCAAGCTGGCGGCGCAGGTCGTGCCGGCGCAGCCACAGCAGCGGCAGCAGAACGCCGGGCAGCAGCATCAGCAGCCACAGCGGCCGCAGGAAGTGGAACGCGGCGAGATCGAAGGTCATGCCGGCGGCTCCACAGGTTGCGGCCGCCGGCCCACGAGCCTTGCGCGCGCCAGGGCCAGCAACTGGCCCAGCAGCAACAGCGCCAGGGCCGCGCCCAGCGGCCAGATGAACAGGTCACGCTTGGGCTGGTGGCTGAAGGTCTTGACCTGGTGCGGGGTCAGCCGGTCGAGGGTGGCGTACACCTGCTGCAGGGCTTGGCGGTCATCGGCGCGGAAGAACTGGCCACCGGTGGTGTGGGCGATCGCCTGCAGGGCGGCCAGGTCGACCTTGGCGTCACCGCTGGCCTGCGGATCACCGATACCGATGGTATGTACCACGATACGATTGGCCCGAGCCAGGCGCGCTGCGTGTTCGGGGGTGATGGCGCTGCCGGTGTCGTTGCCGTCGGTGAGCAGGATCAGCACCTTCTCCGGCGCCTGGGCATGGGCCATGGCCTTGATGGTCAGGCCAATGGCATCGCCCAGCGCGGTGTTGGGCCCGGCCATGCCGATGCCCACTTCGTCCAGCAACATCAGCAGGCTGGCGTGGTCCAGGGTCAGCGGCGCCTGCGGATAGGCCCCGGTGCCGAACACGATCAAGCCGATGCGGTCGTCCTTGCGCCGGGCAATGAAGTCGCGCACCACCGCCTTCACCGCGCTCAGGCGGTCGGTGCGCTGGCCTTCGGCGTTGGTGTAGTCGGTGGCCGACATGGACTGGGAGATGTCGATGGCCAGCATCATGTCGCGCATGGGCTGTTCGCGCTGGATCGGCCGCTCCACCAGCACCGGCCTGGCACAGGCCGCCACCAGCAGCCCCCACACCAGCACATTGAGCAGCAACTGCCCGCGCCCGCCGCTGGCGCTCGCGGCGCCCGGCTGCTTGCCGACGGCACGGCTCATGGCCGCGAAAAACGGCACCCGCAGTGCACTGCGGCTTTCCTGGTAGACGCCCAGCATCCGGTAGGCCACCCAGGCCAGGGGCAGCAGCAGGAACACCCAGGGGTAGTCAAACTGCCACATGGTGCCCCTCGATCCAGCGGCGGCTGGCACTGAACAAGGCGTCGAGCTGCTGCGCCTGCAACCCGAGCACCTGGGCATCCGGTGCATAGGCTAGCGTGTGCAGGGTGTCGGCAAAGCCCTCGGGCAGCGGCTGCGGCGCATGCCGGGCGAGAAACGCCTGCCACTGCGCACCGGCCAGGCTGGCCACCGGCGGCGCCCCCGGCATCGACAAGGCGACCCGCTTGAGCAACTCGGGCAGTTCGCGCAACCCCTTCAGCCCGTCGCCCGCCAGTTGCTCGAGCCGCTGCAAGGCTTCACGGCGATAACGCTCGCGCTGCCAGCGCCGCCAGCGCAGCACCGCCCACAGCAGCACCAGCGCCAGCAACAGCACGCCCACCACCAGCCAGGCCCAGGTCTGCGGCAGGTAGCTGAACGGCGGCGCGCCGGGCGCCAGCTCACGCAGTTGGTCGATGGCAGGCGCCGGGGTATTCATCGTGACGCCTGGGCCAGGCGGCCCAGCTCCCGGCGCAATTGTTCAAGGCTGTCGTCGCCAGTGCTCACCAGCAGCAGCGGCACCTGGCTGCGGCGCAGCAGTTCGGCGACATCGCGCAGGCGCCCGGCCAGAAACTCGCCCAAGGGCCGGTTGATGCGGCGCTGGCCAACCTCCAGCTCCACCTGCTGGGCACCCTGGGTCACATTGAGCCGGCCCTTGTCCGGCAGTTGCAGGGCAAGCGGGTCATAGACCTGGATGGCGATCACGTCGTTGTGCTGGCGCAACTGGCGCAGCAACGCCAGGGTGTCCGGGCCGATGCCGGCGAAGTCGCTGATGATGCAGATCAGGTGATCATGGCCCGCCGAGGCCACGCAGCTGCGCAGCACCTTGTCCAGCTGTGCATCGTTCTCCTCGTCCGCGGCATAGGCCGACAAGCGCTGGTTGGCCTTGATCACTGCGCTGCACAATGCCTCGACCCGCGCACGGCTGCGCAGCGGGCGCACATAGTCGACCTGCTGGTTGCCGAACACCATGCCACCGACCCGGTCGCCGGCATGGAACGCCATCCACGCGCAGATGGCCGCCAGCTGCGCGGCGCTGACCGACTTGAAGTAGCGCTGCGAGCCGAAATACATGCTCATGCGTTGATCGACCAGCACCAGCGTGGGCCGGTCGCGCTCCTCGGTGAACGTGCGCACGAACGGCTTGCCATAGCGCAGCGAGGCGCGCCAGTCGAGGTGGCGCAGGTCATCGCCGGGGATGTAATGGCGCAGTTCATCGAAGCTCAGCCCCCGCCCGCGCAGGCGCGAGGCGTGGTTGCCGGAAAGGATGCTCGACAGTGGCTGGCGCGCGACGAAGCTCAAGCCCCGGGCACGTGCTTCCAGCGCCATCAGTTCGGCGAGGGCGGCATAGACGAAACCATCGGCGGCAACGCTGCGCGCAGGCATCGGTATCTCCGTCAGGCGGGAATGGCCACCTTGTCCAACAGCCGGTCGATGACCTGGTCGGCGCCCACCCCATCGGTGATGGCGTCGTAGGAAAGCTGCAGGCGGTGGCGCAGCACCGGGTGCACCACGGCACGCACGTTATCCGGCGAAACGAAGTCCTGGCCATTGAGCCAGGCATGCGCCCGCGACACCCGGTCCAGGCTGATGCCGCCGCGCGGGCTGGCGCCGATGCTGATCCAGCGGGCCAGGTCGGCATCGTAGTCGCCGGGGTGGCGGGTGGCGTTGACCAGGTCGATGAGGTAGCGGTCGATGGCGGCGGCCACGTGCACCTGGGCCACTTCGCGGCGGGCGTCGAAAATCACCTGCTGGGCCAGGCGCGCGGGTTGCGTCGTGCCGTCAGGGCTGGCCTGGTCCTCTTCGCGCACCAGGCGCAGCACCTGGGTTTCGTCTTCAGGGCGCGGGTAGTCGAGCTGCAGCTTCATCAGGAAGCGGTCCATCTGCGCCTCGGGCAAGGGGTAGGTGCCCTCCTGCTCGATGGGGTTCTGGGTCGCCAGCACCATGAACAGCCCCGGCATCGGGTAGCTCTGCCCGGCCACGGTGATCTGCCGTTCTTCCATGGCCTCCAGCAAGGCGGCCTGGACCTTGGCCGGGGCGCGGTTGATTTCGTCGGCGAGGATGACGTTGCCGAACAGCGGGCCGGGCTGGAAACGGATGCTGTTGCCTTCGGCGGTCTGCTGCAGGATCTCCCCGCCGGTGATGTCCGACGGCAGCAGGTCGGGGGTGAACTGGATGCGCCGCATCTGCGCTTCCAGGTGCGTGGCCAGGGCTTTGACCGTGCGGGTCTTGGCCAGGCCTGGGAGGCTTTCGAGCAGCACATGGCCGTTGGCGAGCAGGCCCAGCAGCACGTGGCGGATGGTCTCGGCCTGGCCGAGGACCTTTTGCGCGACCGAAGCTTCCAGGGCCTGGACGTGTTCGTGAGTGTTCACGGGGCGGGGTTCCTGGGTGGCGTTTGGGAGTCTGGTAAATCTAGTTGGGTTGGGGTGGGGTGCAATGGGGTGTCGTGAAGAGAACATGCGCGGCGGTTGGCACCGGCTGCGCCGGTGTTCGCGGGGCAAGCCCGCTCCCACAGGCGCAGTGCCTCAGGGCTGCTTCTGCCAATACGGCTCGATGCCCCGCAACCGCGGATCTTCCGGCGCCACCTCACGCATCCGCTGCACATACGGCCAGGCCTGCTCCCGCTCCCCTGCCAGGGCATGCAGGTAGATCAGCGAATACAGCAGGTCCGCATCCGCCGGCGCCTGCTCCAGGCCACTGCGCAACGCCTGCAGCGCCTCGTCTCGGCGGTCCATGCGCGACAGCAGCAAGCCCTGGTTGTAACGAATGCGCGTATTGCCCGGCAGGGCCACGGCCGCTTGTTCCATCCAGCCCACCGCCTCCTCGGGCTTGCCCCGCTCCACCAGCAGCAGGGCGAGCATGTAGGCCAGGTTGCCGCGGTCGGGGGTGGGCATCTTGTCCAGCGCCACGCCTTCGCGCAGCAGCTGCTCGGCATCGTCCAGGCGCTGGCTGCCACTGGCCAGGGTCACCAGGTTGACCCTGGCCGGCGTGAAATACGGGTCCATGCGCAGGGCCTGGCGGTACTGCACCATGGCCTGCTCGTCACGGCCCTGGCGCTGCATCAGCACCGCCAGGTTGAGCCGCCCGCCCGGCAGGTCGGCGTTGCTGCGCAGGCGCTGTTCGTATTCGGCAAGCATGGCGCTGTACGGTTGGCGGCTGGCTTCGGGAAGCTGCGCGGCGGGCACGTCGGCCAGCGCACGCACGGCTTCGTCGCGCACCGCCAGGGCCGGGTCCTGCAACAGCGCCAGCAAGGGCGCCACGCGCTGTTCGGGCGGCACACGGCTGAAGCCGTTCACCGCGTAGGCGCGCACCACCGCGTCCTTGTCCTGCAGCGCCCAACGCAAGTTGCTGCTGGCCGCAGGCCCCATGCCCGCCAGCTGCTCGGCAGCGGTCGCCCGGACGATAGCGGGGTTGCTCTTGTCTGCCAGCACGTAGCCCAGGCGGCTGAGGCCGGAACTTGGGTCTTCGCGCACGGCATGGAAACTTTCGCCGTAATGGGCCGGGCGCTTGGGGTGGCTGAACCAACTGTCGATGGCGCTGGCGGCCCACGCTGGCTGGCGGTCTTGATGGCACATCGTGCAGGCATCCGGGCCGATGCCCTGGGCCGCGAGGTCGGGCCGTGGAATGCGCAGGGCGTGGTCGCGCCGGGGGTCGACGACCATGTAGTTCTTGCTCGGCATGTGGCAGTTCACGCACTGCGCGCCCGGCGAGCCTGCAGCATGGTGATGGTGCTCGGGGCTGTCGTAGTCCTTGGCCTGCAAGCCAGCGAAGCGCGCGGTGTTGGGCTGGGTGTTGTGGCACTGCAGGCACAGGCCGTTGCCTTCGATGCGCACCTTGGTGGTGTGCGGGTTGTGGCAGTCGGTGCAGGTGACCCCTGCGGCGTACATCTTGCTCTGGGTGAACGAGCCGTACTCATACACCTCGCCGTCGATCTGCCCGTCGGCGTGGTACAGGCCGGCGCGCAGGGTGGCCGGCAAGCTCTGGTCGAGCTGCGGGTGGCCGGGCAACTGGCCGGTGCCCAGGCCCTGCCGGCGGCTGTGGCAATAGGCGCACTGCTCTACCAGCCCCTTGCTGCCCAGCGCCTTGAAATCCACCGCCAGGCCCTGGGCCGGCGATGCCCCGGGGTTGCGCCTGGCCCAGTCGACATGGGCCTGGCTTGGCCCATGGCAGCCTTGGCAGCCCACGGTCTTCTCCTGCCAGGTACTGGCGAAGCTGTCCTTGGCATCGTCGTAGTGCTTGAGCAGCCGGGTCGAATGGCAGTCGGCGCACATGCCGTTCCAGTTCTGGTAGCGGCCGGTCCAGTGCAACGGGTCTTGCGGGGTAAAGCGCTGCCCGGGATACAGCGAGAACCAGCGCTGGCCACCCTGCTCCGCAGGCCGGCTGTCCCAGGCGATGGTCAGGGCCTGCAAGCGCCCCCGCGACAACGCCACCAGGTATTGCTGCAGCGGCGAGTAGCCGAAGGTGTAGAGCACCTTGAAGTCGGCCGGTTTGCCGTCCTCGCCTTCGAGGTTGACGAAATAGCCATCGCCCTTGCGATAGAAGCGCGCCTGCACGCCATCCTGGTCGTAGCGCACGTCATTGAAATTGCCCAATACGTTGGCCGGGCTGGCATCGCGCAGCGCCCAGGCATGGTCGGAATGCTGCCACTGTGCGGCCTGCTCGGTGTGGCAGGCCTGGCAGCTGCCGGCATCGGCGTAGCCTTCACGGTCCTTGGCCGGGGCCGGCGGCTGGCCGCCTCCCGGCGCGGCCATGACGAGCGGCGTGCTGGTTAGTGCCAGCAACAGCACGGTGCTTCTGACGAGCACTCGCAACCCCTGCACTGCCTGTGCACGCCACCCCATTGATCAGCTCCACGGCCGTTGCTGTTCGCCCTGTAGCGGGCTGTTCTGATGTATTCGCACCCCAAAACACAGCTTCACCCTAGTACAGCCCTCTGCTTCCTGCGCATCGTGCACAGGGGCCTGGCCGAAAAAACCTCGACTACACTGCGACAGGCTCAGTCGCCCAGCCAGCACATGAGCCAGGTGCCTTGCCCGAGTGACTTTCCAGTGCCGCAACGGGTCGGCCCTTGAGCCCTGGATAGGCGTTGCCCTCATCGATTGACAAGGCTGCGCAGGCAGCCACAAGGAGACGTCATGAAACACTGGTTGCTGGGTGCATCCCTGTTATCCCTGAGCGTATCGGCCTTTGCCCAGATCCCCGACAAGCTGGCCGAGGATGCCTACATCTATGGCTATTCGATCGATGAAGCCTACAAGTTCTTCTACGAAACGGCGGTGAAGACCCACACCCCGCTCAACCGCTTCCAGAACATCCGCCACCTGGCCGATGACACCTACACCGACCACCCCACCATCAACAACGACACCCTGCACCTGATGGGCTGGCTGGACGTGGCCGCGGAACCTGTGATCGTCAGCGTGCCGGACATGGACAAGGGCCGTTACTGGATCCTGCACACCATGGACATGGGCCACTACACCACCTCCATGATCGGCTCGCGCACCCGCGACACCAAAGGCGGCCATTTCATGTTCGCCGCCCAGGGCTGGAAAGGCGAAGTACCGCCCAGCGTCACCGAGGTGATCCGCGTCGACTCCAACCTGATCAAGCTGATGGGCCGGATCATGGCCACCGGCCCCGAAGACCAGAAGACCGCACTCAACTACATGGACGACTGGAACGTGCGCACGCTGTCCGCCTACCTGGGCCTGCCCGGGCCCAAGGCCAAGCAACGCAACTACCTGGACCCGGCCAAGAGCAACTGGCTGCAACGGGTCAATTTCGTCCTGTGCGATGGCAGCATGGCCAAGGCCGACCAGAAATGGCTGGACCAGTACAAGACGGTAGGCCTGGCCCCGTGCAAGAAAGACTTCACCCAGGAGCAGTTGGCTGCCGCCAGGAAAGGCGAGGCGCTGGGCAAGAAGCACATCGAGGAACTGGCGCCCAAGCTGACCACTTCCGGCAAGTCGCTGGGCACCCGAGAGCAGCTTGGTGATGGCCCGCGCGACCTGTTCGCCGTCGGCACCTACGTCGGCCAATGGGGCCTGCCACCGGACGAAAGCGTCTACCTCAAGGAAGGCACCGCCAGTGATGGCAAGAACATCAACGGCGCCAATGGCAAGTCGTACCGCATCACCTTCAAGGCGCCGGATGTCAGCCAGTTCTGGTCCTTCACCGTCTACGCCGCCGACAACCGCTTCATGGCCCACAACGCAATCAACCGCCACAGCCGCGGCGACCGCACGCTGAAGCCGGACGCCGAGGGCAACTACACCCTCGAGCTGAGCGCCAAGGGCGACGAGAGCAACCCCAACTACCTGCCCATTCCGGAAAAGGACGCCTACATCGTGATGCGCCTGTACGGCCCCAGCAAAGCAGTGCAGGAAGGCAGCTACAAGTTCCCGCCGATCGAGGTGGTCAAGCCCTGAAACCTGCCTGTTCGATCTGCCCTGGAGGCCCCGTGACGTCCCGTCGCAGGGGCCTCTATCGCGCGCGATTGGGCAAAATCCAGATTCCTTTCTAGTATGAGAATTCGAACTGTTTACGCAGCGCTTCAATCAAGTTCTCAGAAAGGAGTCGAGGATGCCGTTGCCCGTCGTTGAACACCGTTATCTGCCACTGTTGCTGGCCCTGGCCAGCTTTGCCGTACACGCCGAAGGCGAAACCACGGGCGAGGACCCGCAGCTGATCCGCGTACTGCTTGCCGCTGAGCTGGAGACCACCCTGTCCAGCCAGATGAGCGGCACCCTGGGCGAACTCAAGGCCAGCTTTGGCGAACACGTGGCCAAGGGCGCCAGCCTGGCCCGCTTCAACTGCAACGAGGCCCAGGCACGGGGCAAGGTCGCGGTGGCCGAACTGGCCATGGCGCGGCAGAACCTGGACGCCAAGAAGCAGCTGCGCAAGCTCGATGCCGTGGGCGACATCGAAGTGGCCGCGGCCAATACCGAAGTGCAGAAGGCCGACGGCGCGCGCGCCATGGGCGAGGCGCAGATGAGCTACTGCCAGGTGCTGGCGCCGTTCTCCGGGCATGTCGCCAAGGTCTACGTCAAGCCGTTCCAGACGGTCAGCGCCGGTACGCCGCTGTTCGACCTGGTCAGCGATGGCGCCTTGAAGGTGCGCCTCAATGTGCCATCGAGCCAGCTCAAGGAACTGCGCCCTGGCCAGCCGCTGGAGGTGAGCGTGCACGAAACCGGCAAGACCTACCCGGCCAAGGTCAGCGTGATCAACGCCCGGGTCGATGCCGTGGCGCAAACCGTGGAGCTCGAAGCGCGCTTCGATCAGCGTTTCCCTGAACTGATGGCCGGCATGAGCGGCACTGCGCGGTTCGACCATGACCGTGAATAGGCCGCTCCCTCACCCGCAACTGCTGTTGCAGCTGGACCACCTGCGCGACAAGGCCATGGCCGCCGAAACCCTGAATGCCCTGGCGTTCAGCATGGCCAACGACCTCTACCCGCTGCTGCCCTTCCACCAGGCGCTGGTGTTCGAGCAAGGCAAGGCCGGCCTCGACCTGCTGTGCGTCTCGGGCCTGGCGCGGCCCACCGAGGACTCGCCCTACCTGGTCTGGCTCAAGCGCGCCAGCCGCTGGCTGGCCGAACGCCTGGCCACTGCCCAGCCCACCTGGCTGACTTTGGACAATGCCGCACCGCCCGACGATATCGCCCAGGGCTGGAGCGAATGGTGGCCCAGCGGCCTGTGGTGCATCCCGCTGCACGGGCCGGCCGGCGAACGCCTTGGCGTGCTGGTGCTGCTGCTCGAAGAAGCGCCGCCCGAGGTGTTGTACACGCAGCTCGAAGGCCTGACCCGTACCTGGGCCTACTGCTGGCGCACGCTGACCCGGCGCCGCCACCTGCGCCGCTGGCGCCCCAGCCGGCGCCAGGTGCTGGTGACACTGCTGGTGGCCGCCGGGCTGCTGCTGGTGCCGGTGCGCCAGACGGCGCTGGCGCCGGCGCAGATCGTCTCGCGCCAGGCGCAGATCGTCAGCTCGCCGATCGACGGGGTGATTGCCCAGGTGCTGGTGCGCCCCAACCAGCCGGTGGAAGCCGGCACGCCGCTGTTCACCCTCGATGAAACCACCCTGCGCAGCCGCGCCGAAGTGCTCGGCAAGGAAGTGGCGGTGGCCGATGCCGAGCTGCTGGCCGCCAGCCAGCGGGCGTTCGACAACCCGCAAAGCAAGAACGAACTGACCCTGCTGCAGGGCCGAGCCCAGCAGCGCCGGGCCGAGCTGGCCGCCGTGCAGGCGCAGCTGCGGCGCACCCAGGTGGTGGCGCCAAGGGCCGGCGTTGCGGTGTTCAGCGACCCCAACGACTGGATCGGCAAGCCGGTGTCGACCGGCGAGCGCATCCTGCATGTGGCCGACCCCTCGCAACCGGCGATGCAGATCCAGCTGGCCGTGGCCGATGCCATCGCCCTGGAGCCGGGCGCCGAGGTCACGCTGTTTCTCACCGCCTACCCGCTCAGCCCGCTCAAGGGCAAGATCCTCGAGACCAGCTACCAGGCCAAGCCCAGCGACGACGGCGTGGTCGCCTACCGCCTGCTGGCCAGCATCGACGAGCACTCCGAGCATGCCCGCCTGGGCCTGCACGGCACCGCCAAGCTCTACGGCGGCCGGGTGATGCTCGGCTATTACCTGCTGCGTCGCCCGCTGGCCACCGTGCGTGCCTGGAGTGGCTGGTGATGCTCGAGCTCAGCGACCTGCCCCTGCCGCCACTGCGCGAGGACCTGCGCCTGTGCGAAGCCGCCGACAACCGTGAGGGAGAGCCGGCGTGGATGATCCACGACACGGTGGTCAACCGCTTCTACCGGATCGGCTGGCTGGAGTTCGAATGCCTGCTGCGCTGGGGCCAGACGCCGCGCCAGGTCAGCGAACAGGTTTCACGCGACAGCGCGCTGAACCCGGACGTCGAGCAGGTGCTGGCGCTGCGGGCGTTCCTCGAACAGCACAACCTGCTGCGCCCCGGCCACGAGCAACTGGCCAGGCTGCAGGCGGCCAGCGAGTCGCGCACCTGGTCGAGCTGGCGCTGGTGGCTGCACCACTACCTGTTCTTTCGCATCCCGCTGCTGCGCCCGCAAGCCGGGCTGCAGCACCTGGCCAAGGCCCTGGGCTGGCTGTTCCACCCGCTGACCGCGGTGCTGGTGGTGGCCCTGACCCTGGTCGGGCTGGTGCTGGTGATGCAGCAATGGGACAGCTTCACCCATGCAGTGGTGGAGTCGTTTTCCACCGAGGGCCTGTTCAGCTTTGCCCTGGCGCTGGTCGTGGCCAAGACCTTGCACGAGCTGGGCCATGCGCTGGTGGCCACGCGCCTGGGCCTGCGCGTCGGGCACATGGGCGTGGCGTTCCTGGTGCTGTGGCCGATGCTGTACACCGACACCGGCGAAAGCTGGAAGCTCAAGCGCTCCCGCCAGCGCCTGGCGATCGCCTCGGCCGGCATCGTCACCGAGCTGTCGCTGGCGGGCCTGGCCACCCTGGGCTGGGCCTTGTGCGACGACGGCGCCCTGCGCAATGCCTTGCTGTACCTGGCGACCACCAGCTGGGTGCTGTCACTGGCACTCAACGCCAGCCCGTTCATGCGCTTTGACGGCTACTTCATCCTCAGCGACCTGCTCGACTTCCCCAACCTGCACGAGCGCGCCTCGGCCATGGCGCGGGTGGCCCTGCGGCGCAACCTGCTGGGGCTGAACGAGGCCTGGCCCGAGCCGTTTCCCGTCGGCCAGCGGCGGCTGCTGGTGGCGTTCGCCTTTGCCACCTGGCTCTACCGCCTGGTGCTGTTCCTGGGCATCGCGGTGGCGGTGTACCTGTTCTTCTTCAAATTGCTGGGGATCGTACTGTTCATGGTCGAATTGGCGTGGTTCATCGCCCTGCCGGTAAAGCGCGAGCTCAACCACTGGTGGCAGCAGCGCGCGTTCATTCCCGGGCAGCGCAAGCGGCTGTTCTACCTGGCCCTGGGGCTGCTGGTGCTGGCCCTGGCGGTGCCTTGGCACAACCAGGTGGATGCGGTGGGCGTGGCCCGTGCCGAACACCAGTTGCGCGTGTACACGCCCTACCCGGCACGCCTCAAGAGCCTGCTGCCGGCCGGCCAGGTCAAGGCCGGCGAGGTGCTGGCGGTGCTCGACGAGCCGGACCTCGACTCGCGCATGCGCAGCAGCGAGGCCACGGCGCGCAGCTACCAGGCGCGGCTGTCGGGGCTGCTGGCCGACCCTGCCGGGTTGGCCGAGGATGCCGCCACCCAGCAGCGCCTGAGCGTGCAGAACGAAGAAGCCCGCTCGGCGCGCCGGGAAATCGCCCGGCTCAACCTGCAGGCACCGTTCGCCGGCGCCTGGCTGGACGTGGACCGCGACCTGCAGCCCGGCCAGTGGCTCAACCGCCAGGAGCCGCTGGGCATCCTCATCGACCCCCGCCACTGGCAGGTCGATGCCTATGTCGCGCAAGACCAGGTGCACCACCTGGCCGTGGGCAACCCGGTCAAGTTCTACCCCGAAGGCCAGGCCACCGAGCTGCACGGCAAGGTGCTGGCCATCGGCAGCACCCGCGCCGGGCAACTGGCCCACCGCATGCTGTCTTCGCACTTTGGCGGGCCAGTGGCCACCAGCGGCCAGTCCCTGACCCCCAATGCCGCGTTGTTCCAGGTGCTGATCGCCCTGGACGAGCCCCTGGCCAGCGTGCGCGAAACCCGCGGCAAGCTGCAGATCGAAGGGGAAAGGCGCAGCGTGCTGGGCGAATTGGGCAAGTGGCTGTTGGGCGTCGGGCTGCGTGAAAGCGGGTTCTGACAGCGCCTCTGGGCGGCTCCCGCTGCACTTTCAGAAAACCCGACTAGCATTGCTTAAGCTCCCGAATTTGCAGTCGAAACTTTGAGCAGGTAAGGACATGGACATCAAAAGCAGAGCCGGCTTCGCCACTGCCTTGCGCCCGCGGTCGCAAACGGTCGCCCTTGAGCAGCGTATCCTGTTCGACGGGGCCGCTGCGGCGGCAGTCGATCAGCAGCACCACAGCGACCCCAGCACTGCAGAGGCCAAGGACAGCAGCCACCCCGCCCCCACCGCCAGCGAGGCGCAAACCACGGCGGCGCCGCCCGCTCAACGCAACCTGGTGGTCATCGACGCACGCCTGGAAAACCGCGACCAGCTGGCCGCCAACCTGCCGGTGGGCACCACCGCGCTGGTGGTCGACCCCGGCCAGGACGCGGTCGCGGCCATCAGCAATGCCTTGGCGCAACTGGGCAAGGTCGACTCCATCCAGGTGTTCTCCCACGGCGCCTCCGGCCAGTTCACCCTGGGCAACCAGGTGTTCACCCGCCAGACCGTCGAACAAATGGGCGAGCGCCTGAGCGCC
This sequence comes from Pseudomonas sp. UBA6315, assembly GCF_002438125.1. Taxonomy (NCBI): domain Bacteria; kingdom Pseudomonadati; phylum Pseudomonadota; class Gammaproteobacteria; order Pseudomonadales; family Pseudomonadaceae; genus Pseudomonas; species Pseudomonas sp. UBA6315. Next base: position 68,757 of record NZ_DJTF01000183.1, on the reverse strand, counting down.
TGGCGCGACGAACTCAATGCCGGCGCCGATATCCAGCTCTACGGCTGCGACGTGGGCACCGGCAGCGCCGGGCAAGCGCTGGTCAACGAGCTGGCACGCTGGACCGGCGCCGACGTGGGCGCCTCGAACAACGCCACCGGCAGCCAGCTGGCCGGCGGCGACTGGCGCCTTGAGGTGCGCAATGGCGATGTGGACAAGACCATCGCCCTGGCCGCCGCCACCCTCGACAACTTCCAGGGCCTGCTGGCCGACGCCAGCCCCACCGCCAGCCTGAGCAGCGGCGGCGCCGACGTGCAGCTGGGCACCCAGTTCAACTTCACCGTGAGCTTCAGCAACCCGTCCAGCCAGGAAGGCTACGCGCCGTTCATCGATGTGTTCATGCCGGCCACCGGCCGCGATGGCGACGACGGCGCCAGCTTCGTCTCCGCCACCTACCTGGGGCGGGCGGTGAACAGCTTCGTCATCACCTTCGACGCCAACGGCAATGCCACCCACCCGCTGGCCAAGGATGCCAGCGGCAACGCCCTGGTGATCAACGCCGCCAGCGTCGGCATGAAGCCCGGCGACCAGATGGTGGTGCTGCAACTGCCTTACGCCAGCGTCACCAACGGCCAGCCCAGCATCGACATCGTGATCACCGGGCAGCTGAGCAACCTGGCCGACACCACCTACTCCGACGGCGCGCCCAACCTCACCATCAATACCCGCGCAGGTTTCGAGTACGGCAACGATTCGGTGAACAACCCGGTCCAGGACCCGAGCCTGGTGGAAAGCGCGCTGCACAGTTTCGTGATCACGCCGAAGCTGTTGCAGGTCACGCAAACGGTCAACATGCCCGAAGGCGAAACGGTCACCGGCCCCAACTTCACCCGCACCCAGACCGTCACCGTGACCCCGGCGCCCGGCCAGACCCTGACCAACGTCACCGTCACCCAGACCGTGCCCGACCAGGTGCACGTCAGCTCCATCACCCCAGGCCCCGGCGGCACGCTGGCCTCGATCACCCTGCACGACGGCACGGTGCTCACCGACCCCACCGCCATCGCGGCGGCCCTAGCCAACCCCAATGCCTTCGTGGCCAGCTACGACATCCACTACGACACCCTGACCGGCGCCAGCGAAACCCAGGTCAACTTCTATGTGCCGGAGATCGACGCCAACGGCCGCCCGGTGATCGACCCGACCACCGGCAACCCGGTGACCATCAACTTCGGCAACGCCAGCGTCAACGGCGACTGGAACCCGCTCGACCCACGCGACCGCCCCACCGACCCGGACGGCTACCCGTTCAATGAAACCGGCAATGGCCAGGGCATCACCTTCGTTGCCAAGTCGATCACCCTGCTCAAGCAGGTCAACCTGCAGAACGACGTCGGCACGCCGGGGCTCACGCCTGGCGACACCCTGCGCTACACCATGGATGTGGCCATCTCCGACTTCTTCGCCTTCGGCGAGAACATCCTCGAAGAGGGCCAGTTCAGCGTCACCGACCTGCTCAGCGATGGCCAGACCTTCGACCCGAGCAACCCGCCCACCCTGATCATCCAGCAGCATGGCGGCTCCCAGGCCATTGCCCTGGTCTATACCCAGACGGTGAACGCCGACGGCAGCACCACGCTGGTGTTCGACATCGCCGAGTCGATCCGCCGGGCCGTTGCAGGCCCGGGTATCGCGGCGCTGTTCGGCGACCTCTACGACGATGACATACAGGAAGGCGCCACGCGCCTGAGCATCGTCTACGACGCGCTGATCGACACCACCTACACCACCGACCACCCGCCCCACGACCAGCTCAACGAAGGCGACAGCATCAGCAACAACGCCACGGTCAGTGCCACGGTGCTGCGCGACATTCTCAACATCGGCGGCGTGCAGAGCGATGGCTCCAGTACCACCAGCACCATCGACACCTCCACCGTCGACATCGAGCTGACCCAGGTCAACGGCGGCAACCCACCGAGCAACGGCGAACTGCGCCCGGGCGATGTGGTGACCTTCACCATCAGCTACGACCTGCTGGTGGCCGATTACGAAAACTTCAAGCTCACCGCCTACCTGCCACTGCCTCTGCTCGACGCCAACGGCATCACCTGGAGCTTCGGCACCGGCGTCGGCCAGTGGAGCTTCGGCAGCGGCAACAACATCCTCGATGTGCCCGACAGCGTCACCACAGGCCCGGGCAACTCGATCATCTTCGACTTCGGCAACTTCGCCTCCGGCGGCCTCAACGGCGGCACCGTGCAGGTGCGCTTCACCATGGTGGTCGGCGACCAGCCGTTCGCCGACCAGCGTGAACTCGACGTGCTGGCGCAGTCGAGCCAGACCACCACGGTCGACAAGACCGTGCTGACGTCTTCCGATGTGGCAGTGATCGAGTCGGTGGCCGAACCTGTGCTGGACATCAAGCATGGCGTGGTGTCCAGCAGCAATGGCACGGTCACCGGCACCACCGGCAGCTGGACCGCCCCCGGCACCAGCGGCGTGCCGTTCGGCGGCAGCGTCACCAGCCTGGCCGCGGTGGACGGCAACGTCAGCGGCATCGACGGTGCCGATACCCTGCGCCTGGCCACTGCGCTGAAGAACAGCGGCGGTGGCGGTGCCTTCGACGTGAGCACCAGCATCACCCTGCCGGCCGGCATTTCGTTCGTCGGCGGTAGCCTCGGTGCGGCCAACCTGCAGATCTACCGGGGCGACGGCACCTTGCTGGTGGCCGGCACCGACTACAGCGTCAGCGGCAACACCATCACCTTCCTCGACGCCAACGGCCAGGCCACCTTGCTGGCCGGGCGCAGCGGCACCGCCAGCGACCTGTCCGGCGCCAACGTGGTGGTGATCACCTACGACGTCAGGGTCAACGACGCGATCCTCGCCTCCAGCACCCTGCAGAGCACCGCGGCACTGACCTACTACGCCAGCGTCGACGGCGGCCAGGACTTCACCCCCACCGACCTGGTGGAGGTGGCCAACCAGCAAGTGGCCGCGCCGACCATCAGCAAGACCTACAAGGACGGCAGCCTCAGTGACGACGACTCCAGCGCCAGCCACACCACCGGCAGCAACCTGGTGATCGGCGAAAGCATCACCTACGACATCGTCGTCACCCTGCCCGAAGGCACCACCGGCAACCTGCGCATCAATGACCTGATCCCCCCGGGCCTGCGCCTGGACCCACGCTTCAACGGCAACCTGGGCTACCAGATCATCACCAGCGCTGCCGGCAGCGGCGCGCTGGGGGCGGATTTCAATGGCGTGCTCACCGTCAACCCGGTGAACCTGGACGGCAGCGACGGCGCCGACCTGATGCTGGTGTTCGGCAGTGCCGGCGCCACCGCCGACAACATCGTCGGCAACAACAGCTTCGTCATCCGCCTGGTGCTGGTGGCCAGCAACGTCAGCGGCAACCAGCAGGGCACCACGCTGAACAATGGCGCGCAGCTGGTCTACAGCGACCCCGACGGCGATACCCCCAACGGCGCAGTGGCCGTGGACCGCAGCCTCGACAGCGCGCAGCAGCCCGGTGTGACCATCGTCGAGCCGACGCTCACGGTGACCCAGCAGATCACCTCGACCCCCTCCTTCGGCGGCTTCGACCAAGGCGATGAGGTGATCTTCACCATCACGGTGGCCAACAACTCCGGCACCGATGCCTTCGACATCAGCCTGCTGGACAACCTGCCGACCCAGATCGACAACCTGGTCATCAACGGCACCATCCAATACTTAGGTGGCGCCACCAACAACGGCAGCATCGACTTCATCATCAGTGGCGGCCAGCTGGTGACCGCCAACGGCGCCAACATCGACATCGCCAACGGCGGCAGCATCGTCATCACCCTCAAGGGCACGGTCAATGCTTCGGCGGCCGGCATGGCGGTGATCCCCAACAACGTGCAGGTCAACTGGAGCAGCCTGAACGGCATCGACAGCAGCACCGACACCGCCAACGGCGAGCGCAACGGCAACGACGGCCTGCTCAACTCGGGCGTGCTCAACGACTACTCGGTGATCAGTGCCTTGCTGATCCCGGTCACCAATGGCATCCAGGTGTCGCGCGTCGGTGGCGTGAGCGATACGCCGCCGGCCACCAACAGCAGTGGTGCCACCGACACCAGCGGCCTGCAGGAGAACGTCGCGGTCGGCGAAATCATCCGCTACCGGGTGGCGGTGCTGGTGCCGACCGGCGACAACCCCAACTACCAGATCCGCATCGAACTGGCGGCGGGCCTTGAGTTCATCCCCGAGGAATTCAACCGGATCCTCATCGCGATGGTGTCCAACGGTGGCCTTACCACCGATGCCGGTGACCTGGTCATCGCAGGTTCGTCGCTGTACATGACCGGCAACCAGAACAGCGATGTGTCCCTGCCGATCCACCCCGACCTGGGCGGCACGGCACCGAGCGGCATCTTCGACACCACCAACAACCGGCTGCAGATCACCACCAACGGCGACGGCAGCCAGACGATCACCTTCAGCCTCGGCAACCTGACCAACACCGAGATCAACGACAACGATATCGAAGGGGTCATCCTCGAGTTCAACGTGCGCGTCAGCAACGTGGCCGGCAACCAGGCCGACACACGCCTGGGCATGACCGTCTTCGAACACGTGGGCGACAACGGCGGCGTCGACCGCGGCCGCAGCGACACCATTTTCGAGCGCGTGGTGGAGCCAAGCTTCACCAACATGGACAAGTCGGTCATCAACGTGACGCCCGGCAGCAGCACCACCGAGGCCACGGTGTCGGTGAGCTTCACCCAGAACGGCGGCGTGCCCGCCTACGAGACCCACCTGGTCGACAAGTTCCCCAATGGCAGCAACTACCAGGTGCAAAGCATCCTGCTCAACGGCACGGCGCTGAACCTGGCCAACCTGCCCGCGGGCATCAGCTTCAGCGATGGCACCGGCATCACCGTCGACTTCGCCCGGCTGGCGCCCAACGACACGGTGCAGGTGATCTACACCGTCACCCTGCCCAACACCGCCAACATCGCCGATGACGCCGCCAGTTCCGCCGTGCTGACCTGGACCAGCCTGCCCAGCGACTTCGAAAGCAACGGCTGGGGTGGCTCGCTGCCTTCCACCCCAGGCGGCGCAACCGGCGAGCGCACCGGCCAGGACGGCGCCAACGGCCTGAACAACTACATCTTGAGCGACGGCGCCGGCATGGGCGTGATCCGCGGCACGCTGTGGGACGACACCCGCAGCGCCACGGACAACGTCACCCCGGACGGCCCGGGCCTGGACGGGGTCGGCGTGACCCTGACCTGGGCCGGCGACGACGGCCTGTTCGGCACCGCCGACGACAAGGTCTTCAGCACCACCACCGCCAACGGCGGGGTGTACCAGTTCGCCCTGCTGCCTTCGGGCAACTACCTGATCGCCGTGGACCAGACCCACCAGGTCACGCCCGGCAACAACTTCCGCGTGCGCATCGATAGCGACACCGCTGCGGCAGCCGCAGGCCTTGGCAGCATCAACCTGGCCCTGGGCGAAGGCAGCACCGGCACCGCGGACGCCGGCTACGTGCATATCAACGAGGCGCCGGTGAACACCGTTTCCGACCAGCACGGCCAGGAAGACACGGTGCTGCACATCGGTGGCCTGGCGATCAGCGACGTGGACGTGAACGCCGGTAACGCCGATGGCGTCATGACCATCACCCTGAGCGTGGTGCACGGCGTGCTCTGGCAGACCGCCACCCCGCCCGCCGCCAACGCCACGCCACCGGCCGGCGCCGGCCGCACCCTGGTGCTGACCGGTACCCTGGCCGAGCTGAACGCGTTGCTCAGCCAGCTCTATTACAAGGGCGACCAGGACTTCAACACCTTCCGCAACAGCGAAACCCTGACCATGGTCACCAATGACCAGGGCAACTACGGCGATGCGCCGGTCGGCGGCGACGGCATCCCCGGGCAGAACCCGGCCGACGCACTGACCGACACCGACGTGATGAACATCATCATCGACCCCGTCAACGATGCCCCGGTGGCGCACAACGACATCGCCATCGCCGTCGAGGCCGGTGGCTTCAACAACGCCGACCCAGGGGTGAACCCGACCGGCAACGTGCTGGCCAACGACACCGACGTCGATATCCAGACCAACAACGACGTGCTCACCGTCACCCGCATCGCCAGCAACGTCAACCCGGCCGGCGTGCCGGTGACGGGCAACCTGGTCACGGTGATCCAAGGGTTCTATGGCACCCTGGTGATCAGGCCCAACGGCGCCTTCCAGTACATCGTCGACAACAGCAACCCGCAGGTGCAGGCGCTGCGCACCGCCGGCGACTTCATCAGCGACTTCTTCGGCTACGACATCGTCGACACCGGCGGCCTGACCAGCAGCGCGGTCCTGCAGATCAACATCCACGGCGCCAACGACACCCCGATCGCCAACGGCGACACGGCCACCGCCATCGAGGCCGGCGGCACCAACAATGGCACGGCGGGGCAAGATGCGATCGGCAACGTGCTGGACAACGACACCGACGTCGACTCCATAGCCCTGGGCGAGACCAAGCACGTCAATACCGTGCGCTACGATGGCCCCGGGGGCGGCCGGATCATTCCGGTTGACGGTAGCCAGCCGACCACCTTGCTGGCCAACTTCGGCACCCTGACCATCAGCGCCGACGGCAGCTACCGCTATGTGGTCGACAACAACAACGCCGCCGTGCAGGCGCTGTCGCCCGGCGATACGCTGGTCGAGCAGTTCACCTACCAGATGATCGATGCCGGCGGGCTGAAATCCTTGACCGTGCTGGTGATCACCATCGAGGGCGCCAACGACGCACCGGTGGCGGTGGACGACCACGGCACCGCCAGCGCCGGGGCCAGTGACGGCAGCCCGGCAGCGGTGGATGCCAGCGGCAACGTGATCACCGGCAACGGCGGCGTCGGCGCCGATACCGACGTCGACCGCCTCGACCAGCCAAACGCCACCCAGCTCAAGGTGGACGGCGTGCGCAGCGGCCTGGAAAGCGCCGGCGGCGCGCTCACCTCGGTGGCCAGCGGCGCCCCCGCATCCATCCCCGGCACCGTGGCCCGCCTGGCCGACAACAGCCTGATCAGCGGCAACTTCGGCCAGCTCACCCTCAACGAAGACGGCACCTACACCTTCGTGGTCAACAGCGCCGACCCGGCCATTCGTGCATTGGCGGCCGGGCAGAGCCTGGACGTGATCTTCACCTACCAGATCCACGACAGCGGTGGGCTCACCGACCAGGCGCAGCTGGTGATCACCGTGACCGGGGTCAACGACCCACCCGTGGTCAACCCGGTCACCGTCGACGCCATCGAGGCCGGCGGGCTGAACAACGCCACCCCTGGCCTCGACCCCAGCGGCAGCATCCGCGCGGCATACACCGACCCGGACGGCGATACCCTGACCATCAGCGGCGTGCTCAGCCCCACCGGCGCCATCGCCGCCCCCGGCCAGAGCCTGGCCGGCAACTATGGCAGCCTGGTGCTCGATGCCCAGGGCAACTACCGCTATGTGGTCGACAACAGCAACAGCGCGGTGCAGGCCCTGCGCACCGACGCCGACCGCCTCACCGAGGTGTTCCAGTACAGCGTCAGCGATGGCAACGGCAAGGTCGTCACCGCCACCTTCACCGTGGTCATCCACGGCCGCAACGACACCCCCATCGCCGCCGATGACAACGCCATCGCCATCGAGGCCGGCGGCGTCAACAACGGCACGCCCGGCCAGGCCGGCAGCGGCAACGCGCTGGGCAACGACAGCGACGTGGATGCCGGCGACGGCAAGTTCGTCGATGGCATCTACCTGGGCACCCTGGCCGCAGGTGGCACCTTCGTCCAGGTCAATGCCGGCGCCACCGTGGTGGCTGGCACCTACGGCACCCTGAGCATCGATGCCAACGGCAACTACGTGTACACCGTCAACGACAGCCTGGCCGCGGTGCAGGCGCTCAAGGCCGGCGAGCAGCTGCGCGAAACCTTCACCTACCGCATGCACGACATCGCCGGAGCCAGCGCCCAGGCGCAGATCAACATCACCATCGAAGGTCGCTACGACACGCCGGTGGCGCATGACGATTTCGCCTATGCCGTGGCCGAGGACGACGATGGCAATGGCGGGCGCAACCCCACCGGCAACGTGCTGAACAACGACACCGACGTGGATGCCAACGACACCAAGGTGGTCACCGCCGTGGGCCTGGGCGCCGAAAGCAGCAACCCGACCCTCGACCCGCTCACCGGCAGCGCCACGCTCACCACCAACTACGGCACCCTGACCCTCAACGCCGACGGCAGCTACCGCTTCGTGGTCAACTCCTTCGACCCCGACATCATTGCCCTGGGCCCGCTGGGCTTCGTCATCCAGAACTACACCTACCAGGTCACCGACGCGGGCGGCCTGAGCGACACCGCCACCCTGACCATCTTCATCCGCGGCGAGAACCAGCCGCCAGTCGCCGGCCCCGACCAGGGCCTGGCGGTCGAGGCCGGTGGCGTCGACAACAACATCCCGGGCAGCAACCCCAGCGGCAACGTGATGGACAACGACAGCGACCCGGACACGGTCAACATCCTGTTCCCGGAAACCCTGGAAGTGCTGGCGTTCTGGAGCGGCGACGGCCCCCTGCCGGGCAATGCCAGCCTGGTCGGGCAAACCCTGCGCGGCCAGTACGGCGACCTCACGCTCAACGCCGACGGCACCTGGAGCTACGTGCTCGACAACAGCCTGCAGGCGGTGCAGGCCCTGCGCATCAGCGGCCAGACCCTGGTCGACAACTTCACCTACCTGGTCAGCGACATCTGGGGCGGCACCGCCAACGGCTCGCTGACCATCACCATCGACGGGCGCAACGACTACCCGCAAGCCCATGACGACACCGCCCAGGCGGTGGAAGCCGGCGGCGTGAACAACGGCACGCCCGGCGTCGACCCACGCGGCAACGTGCTCGACAACGACACCGACATCGACGGCGTGCAGTACGGCGAAACCAAGACCGTGGTGCAGTACACCGGCGAGAACGGCCGCACCGCCAGCGCCGGCGAAGTGCTCCAGGGCCTGTACGGCACGCTGCTGATCAATGCCGACGGCAGCTACCAGTACATCGTCGACAACGCCAACCCCACCGTGCAGGCGTTGCGCAGCGCCGGCGAGTCGCTGCGCGAGGTGTTCACCTACCGCATGCGCGACACCGCCGGCATCACCTCGGATGCACGCCTGACCGTGACCATCCAGGGCGCCGACGACAACCCGGTGGCCCGCGACGATGCCAGCTTTGCCAGCGACCAGGTGCCGGCGCCGCACACCAGCGGTAACGTGCTGGTCAATGACAGCGACGAGGACGGCGGCGACGCGATCACCGTCACCGGCATCCGCACCGGCCAGGAGAACGGCAGCGGCAGCGCCGGGGTGGTCGGCCAGCCGATCCTCGGCAAGTACGGCACCCTGGTGCTCAATGCCGACGGCAGCTACACCTACACCATCGACCTGAGCAACCGCGACGTGCTGGCGGCGGCGGGCCTTGGCCAGGTGCTCAAGGATTACTTCACCTACACCATCAGCGACCTTGCCGGGGCCACCGACCAGGCGCAGCTGACCATCACCCTGGACATTGCCACCCCGTACATCCCACCAGGGCCGCACCTGGACCGCGACGGCCTGGGCGGCACCGCGGCGCTGCCCCTGCCGGACGTGTCGCCGGCGATCTTCGTCGCCCCGGTGGTGGAGCGCGTCAACCAGACCCTGACCCTGTCGGCCTGGAGCGCGGACGGCAGCAATGTGCAGCTGTTCGCCACCCCCGAGATCGAAAGCCAGTCGATCGGCAGCCAGCTGGGCCAGGTCAATGGCCAGTTCGTCGCGCGCGCAGTGGCCGAAAGCCGGCGCGACAGTGCCGAGGACAAGAACTGGGTCGACGGCCGCCATGGCGTCATCAGCCTGAGCGCTGATGGCCTGCTGCCGGACCCTTCGCTGTGGGCACCCTTCCAGGCCGACATGGTACCGGCCGCCGAGAAGCCCCCACAGCCCGCGCACGGCTTCCGTGCGCAGTTGCGCGACGCCGCCCAACGCCGCGGCAGCAACGCACCATGATGTCGATGCCTATTCACGGATGGACCAAGGACTGCCTATGCCAGTAGCCACATTGAAAAGCCTGAGCACCTTCACTGCTGTGAGCATTCTGCTCAGCGCTTGCTCGGCCTTCGAACCCAAGCCCTACAGCGAAGATGAAATGCGCCAGCGGGTGATCGACGACCAGGCGCGCATGTACAAGGAACAGGAGCCGGTGAGCGGCCCCATCACCTTCTACGAGGCGTCGGCGCGGGCCTTGAAGTACAACCTCGACTACCGCCTGAAGCTGCTGGAAAGCGCGCTGGCCTCGGACCTGCGCGACGTGTCCAGCCACGAGATGCTGCCGCGCCTGGTGGCCTCCGCCGGCTACGCCGGGCGCAACAACGACTCCGGCGGCACCTCGATCGGCATCGAGGACCGCCAGGTCAGCTTGCGCCCTTCCACCTCCGAGGAGCGCTACCGCACGCTGTACAGCCTGGGCCTGTCGTGGAGCCTGCTGGACTTTGGCGTCGCCTACTTCCGCACCCAGCAGAAGAACGACCAGATCCTGATGGCCGAGGAGCGCCGCGAAAAAGTCGCGCAGAACGTTTTGCAGGATGTGCGCAACGCCTACTGGCGCGCCCTGGGCGCCCAGCGCCTGCTGCCGGAAGTGGACGGCCTGCTGATGCGCACCCACCGCGCCCTGACCTCGGCCCGTGAAGCCGAGGGCAAGGGCCTGCTGCCGCGCCAGGACATCCTGGCCTACCAGCGCGCCCTGCTCGACTCGGTGTACATGCTCACCGTGCGCCGCCAGGACCTGGAGTTCGCCCGTGCCGAGCTGGCCGCGCTGATGTCGCTGCCGCCCAATACCCGCATGGTGCTGGCCGACACCAGCGAACCGCCGCTGCCGCTGCTGACCGGCAATGTCGAGCAGCTCGAGCGCCTGTCCCTGGAGCGCCGCCCGGAAATCATGGAAGAGTGGTACCGCAAGCGCGTGAGCATGAACGACCTGAAGATCGCCAAGGCCCAGTTGTGGCCCAACGTGAGCTTCAACTACGGCTACGAGTACGACTCCAACAAGTACCTGTACAACAGCGACTGGAACCAGACCGGCATCAACGTCTCGATGAACCTGCTGCGTCTGCTGCAGTACCCGGACATCACCGCTGCGGAAAAGAGCCAGGAAAAGACCGACGACATGCGCCGTACAGCGCTGTCGATGGCGATCCTGACCCAGGTGCGCGTGGGCCTGCTGCGCTATCAGCTGGCCCGCCAGGAGGTGGAGTTCGCCGACGAAAGCCTGCGCGTCGACCAGAGCCTGCTCAGCTACGCCCAGTCCTCGCGCAATGCTGCGCTGGGCAGCGAACTGGAGCTGATCCGCGCCGAAGGGCGCATGCTGCTCTCGCGCTACCAGCGCGAAGCGGCCTACTCCGATGCCCAGGCAGCCTGGGGCCGGCTGTACAACTCGATCGGCTTTGCAGTGATGCCCAAGGAAATCGGCCAGCATGATGTCAAGACCCTGGCACGGGAGATCCAGCGCACCGTCGAGCAGCAGACCCAGGACAACCTGCTGGCGGCCGGCAAGTGAAACTGAAGGCGCATGAACAAATCTTCATGTACGCCGTGATGCCCTGATGACGGGGTGAAACGCCAGGCAACGCGCACCGTGCGTCGGCCCTTGCCTTGAGGGCCGGCGCCGGTACGCGTAGCATCGCCGCCCCGCATCCTTGTGGGAGCCGGCTTGCCGGCGATTCGAGTGCGTAGCACTCGTCTACATCCATGTTGGCTGGCCTGGCGTACTCGCCGGCAAGCCGGCTCCCACAAGTTTCGCGTGTTCAGCCGACCCACCACCGCCCATGCCCCAGCCGATCCCCCTCAAGGACCACGAAAAGGAAAAGCACCTGGTCAACCGCCGGCTCCTGGCCTGCGCTGCCCTGGTCTTCAGCCTGGTGGCCGTCCTCGTCGGCAGGCTCTATGTGCTGCAAGTGCTGCAACATGACCAGCAGAGCGCGGTATCGGAAAACAACCGCGTGCACGTGCTGCCCATCGCCCCCGAGCGCGGGCTGATCTACGACCGCAACGGCGTGGTGCTGGCCGACAACAAGCCCAGCTTCGACCTGACCATGACCCGCGAGCGCGCCGGCGACTCGGCCAAGGTGCTCGACACCCTGGCGCAGGTGCTGGGCCTTGGCGAGGATGACCGCCTGCAGTTCGACAAGGACCTGCGCCGTGGCCGCAAGCCATTCGAGCCGGTGACCCTGATGGTTGGCCTGACCGAGGAGCAGATCGCCCTGGTGGCGGTGAACCAGTTCCGCCTGCCGGGCCTGGACGTGGAGCCGCAGTTCATCCGCGAATACCCCCTGGCCGAGCATTTCGCCCACTCGGTAGGCTACGTCGGGCGCATCAACGAAAAAGAAGCCAAGACCCTCGACAGCACCGAATACCGGGGCACCCAGTCGATCGGCAAGACCGGCATCGAGCACTTCTACGAAAGCCAGCTGCATGGCCATGTGGGCTACGAGGAAGTCGAGACCAATGCCCAGGGCCGGGTGATGCGCGTGCTCAACCACCAGGACCCGACCCCCGGCAAGGACATCGTGCTCAGCCTCGACGCGCACCTGCAGGTGGCCGCCGAAAAGGCCCTGGGCGAGCGCCGTGGCGCGGTGGTGGTACTGGACCCGGCCAACGGCGACGTGCTGGCGATGGTCAGCAACCCCAGCTTCGACCCCAACCTGTTCGTCAAGGGCATCAGCTTCAAGCAGTACGCCGCCCTGCGCGACTCGATCGACCGCCCGCTGTTCAACCGCGTGCTGCGCGGCCTGTATGCACCGGGCTCGACGGTGAAGCCGGAAGTGGCCATCGCCGGCCTCGACAGCGGCGTCATCACCCCGGGCAGCCGGGTGTTCGACCCGGGCTACTACGAGCTGCCCAACTACGACCACAAGTACCGCAACTGGAACCACAGCGGCGATGGCTGGGTGGACATGTACACCGCCATCATGCGCTCCAACGACACCTACTTCTACGACCTGGCGCACAAGCTGGGCATCGACCGCCTGCACGACTACATGGCCGAATTCGGCCTGGGCCAGAAGGTTTCGCTGGACATGAACGAAGAGGCCGCAGGGCTGATGCCTTCGGCCCAGTGGAAGCGGGCGACGCGCCGCCAGGCCTGGTTCCCCGGCGAAACGCTGATCCTCGGCATCGGCCAGGGCTACATGCAGGTGACCCCGCTGCAGCTGGCCCAGGCCACTAGCCTTCTGGCCAGCAAGGGCATGTGGCACCGCCCGCACCTGGCGATGACCGTGGGCGGCGAAACCCCGGTCGACCCCAACCCGATGCCCGACATCGTGCTGCACGACCGGCATGCCTGGGACCAGGTCAGCCAGGGCATGCAGATGGTCATGCACGACCCGCGCGGCATCGCCCGCGCCGCCGCCGCCGGCGCCCAGTACCGCATCGCCGGCAAGAGCGGCACGGCGCAGGTGGTGGCGATCAAGCAGGGTGAGCGCTACAACCGCAACAAGACCCTCGAACGCCACCGCGACAACGCCCTGTTCGTCGGCTTCGCCCCGGCCGACCACCCCAGCGTGGTGGTGGCGGTGATGATCGAGAACGGCGAAGCCGGCGGCCGGGTGGCGGGGCCGGTGGTGCGCGAGGTGATGGATGCCTACCTGCTCGATGACCAGGGCCATCTGAAGCCCGAATATGCCGGCGGCGCGGCGCCCAAGCCGGTGCCGCACACCTAGGGCTGCTGCGCGCCCATCGCCGGCAAGCCGGCTCCCACACAACCCCACAGCCCCCACAGCCCCCACCAAACCCTGTGGGAGCCGGCTTGCCGGCGATGGGGCCCGCACATTCAACGCAAATGCCCGCTTGCGAAACACCCGCGTTTCAAAATGCTACAACTGCGAGCATCGACCCTCTATTCGCGCCCTCCTCAGCTCCACCCCTCCCTACCCTGAATTTCTTTTAACCTCATATTTTTCAATCAGTTAAATATGAAGGCAAAAACCCAAGTGCCTCCCCAGGCCCGCTTTTTGCTTGAATATTCAAGTGAATAGTAATGCATACCCCCATTCCAAGAGTTCGCCCAAGCGATCCGTTCCACGTCATACCGTGCGAGGCATCCATGACCCCTGCAAGCCGTGTTTCCGACGACCACTTCCAGGCCTGGCTCAGCCAGGTGAATGAAGCCTGCGGCCACTTCAACGGCCGCAAGCTGGACCCAGGCTTCGTCGGCCAGCTGGAAAAATGCCAGGTAGGCCAGATTTCCATGAGCATCGTCGACATGACCCAGGTGAACCTGTTCCGCGGCCAGCGGGAAATCCGCGCCAGTGGCGCCGACAACTACTACGCCGTGCTGCAGCTGGCCGGCACCTCACGCATCGAGCACCAGCAGGCAAGCATCGAACTGCAGGCCGGCGACCTCACCCTGATCGACGCCAGCACCCCGCTGGACATGCACTTTCACCAGCGTTCGCGGCAACTGTCGCTGATCCTGCCGCGTGCCCAGGTGCAAGCCGGCACCCGCGGCATCGGCGTTGCCTGCGCCAAGCGCATCGAGGCGCAGACACCGCTGGCCAGCATGGCCCGGCAAATGATGCTCGAAGCCGGGCGCACCCGGCACATGGCCAACAACGAAAGCCTGGCGGTGCTCGATGCGCTGATCGCCCTGCTGCGCCCGGCCATCAGCCAGGACTCGGTGCCCGGCAGCCACGAGCGCATGTTCCGCAAGGCCCTGGCGCTGATCGACCAGAACATCACCTGCGAAAGCCTGAGCCCCGAGTTCATCGCCCGCGAAGTGGGCATTTCCATGCGCAGCCTGTACCGCATCTTTGCCAAGCACGAGCTGGTGATCGCCCAGTACATCCGCAACCGCCGCCTCGAATTCTGCGCCGAAAGCCTGCGCAACCCGGCCATGGACCAGAAAGTCTCGTCGCTGGGTTATGCCTGGGGGTTTTCCGATTCGAGCTATTTCAGCACCGCGTTCAAGGCACGCTTTGGCATGACGCCGGGGGAATATCGCAAGCGCCACGCCAACTGACCTCCCCGCTTTTCTTGTGGGAGCCGGCTTGCCGGCGATAGGGCCCGCACAGCCTGCTCAAGGCAAGCTTTGAGCAACATCAGCCCGCTTCTTGCCTGCCCTGGCCTCATCGCCGGCAAGCCGGCTCCCACAGGCCATCACTTGGCAACCCTGGCAAACAGCCTGGCAGGCAGAGCAAAACCCGGTGCGCCAAGCTGGCGCACAATCGAGCCATAAACCAACAAGAAACAACCCTGGAACCGTACTGATGTTGACCATCACCCCGCGCAAATTGGCCATCCCCTTCCTGCTCGCCGCCCTGGCCAGCCCCCTGGCCCTGGCAGAAGAATGCGCCGCCCCGCAATCCCGGCAAGGCGAACAGGTGTTCGCCCGCGACTGCGCAGCCTGCCACTCGGCACAGCAGAACGGCCCGGTGATGATGGGCCCCAACCTGCACGACGTGCTCGGCCGCACCCCCGGCACCGCGCCCGGCGCCAACTACTCGCAAGCCATGAAATCGCGCCAGGCCGCCTGGACCGCCCAGGGCATCAGCGCCTTCATCGAGCAGCCACAAGCCGCCGTGCCGGGCACCTACATGCCCTATGCCGGCCTGCACGATGCCGCCGAACGCCAGGCAGTGACCTGCTTCCTCGCCAGCCTCAAGTAACACCTGCGCTGCCCTGCCAAAGGCCCCGAAATGGGGCCTTTGGCGTTTTGGCACGCTGCCAAAGGCAACTGGCAGCCAGGGCAAAAACCGCTGTCGGGGCTTGCTGCATGATCCTGGGAACTTCTGCCAAACCCATAACAAAGGAAGCCAGACCATGCTCCACCGCCCGTTCCGTCTCACCCTGGCCGCCGTGCTGGCCGGGGCCTCGCTGCAGGCCTGCGCCCTGGAGCTCTACGGCGACGCCGAGCGCCACCTCAACGCCAATGTCGAAGCGGTGTTCGGGGCGTTCCACAGTGAAGAAAGCTATGCCATCGCCCGCGACCGGGAGGGCTCCCAGTCCTGGCGCGAGGGCTACATCAAGTACGGCCTGAGCGGCGACCAGCGCCTGGGCGGCGCCGCCTCGCTGTATGGCGCCTTCGCCCTGCTCAGCTCGGCCACCTGGGGCGATGGCGATGCGGCGGGCTTCAGCGACGGCAGCGAACGCACCAGCAAGATCGAGGACGCATACCTGGGCTGGAAGTCGGGCAACCTGGTGCCGCTGCTGGGCGAGGACGGCATCGACCTGTCGTTCGGCAAGCAGATGGTGGCGGTCGGCGACGGCTTCCTGATCCAGGGCGACTCGCTCAACGTCGGCCATGGCCTGGCCGACGGCCAGTTCAACCGCGGCGGCGCCTACTACCTGGCCGCGCGCAAGAGCTTCGACAAGACCGCCGTGCTGCGCCTGGGCGGCAAGACGGGCTGGCGTGGCGACCTGATGTGGCTGCAGTCGGACAACCGCGCCCAGGCCAACACGGAACTGCACGTGGCCACCCTGGAGCATGTGGCGGACGCCGGCACCGTGGGCCTCACCTACGTCGGCACCACCCACGTGGACGAACAGTACGCCTCGCCCCAGCAACTGGAACGTGACGGCATGAAGACCTACAGCCTGCGCGGCCAGGGCAATGCCGGGGTGGAAAACCTGTTTCTCTCGGGCGAATACGCAAAGCAGGACAAACCGCACAGCGCCACCGAGGATGCCTGGTACCTGGAAGCCGGCTGGACCTTCGCCGACCTGCCCTGGCAGCCGAACGTCAGCTACCGCTACAGCCGCTTCTCCGAGCAGTACGACACCCTGTTCTACGGGCTTGGCCGCGGCCTGGGCACCTGGTTCCAGGGCGAAGTGGCCGGCAACTATGCCGGGCCCTTCAACAGCAATGCACGGGTGCAGAAGGTCGGCCTGAGCGTCACCCCTGCCCCGTCGCTGAGCCTGGGCGCGATGCTGTTCAAGTTCGACACGATCGACCGCAACCTGGGCAACGTCGACGGCCGCGAGCTGGATGTGTATGCCCAATGGACGATCAACGAGCACCTGATGGTGGTGCCGCTGGTGGGCCTGTATCAGCCCGACCGCAGCGCTGCCCAGGGCGGCACGCAACTGGGCAACGACAACAACAACCTGTATAGCCAGGTGGTGTTCGTCAGCACCTTCTGAGCCGGCGCGTGGGGCGCGGCGCGCCCCGTAGCGCTCAGAGCGTTTCGAGGTTGTGGAACACCACTTCGAGCATGCGGTTCAGGCGCTGTACCTGGGCTTCGGTCAGGCCCTTGAAGCTGCGCTGGAACAGTTCACGGGTCACCTCCTGCATGCGCTCGATGTTCTGCAGGCCGACCTCGGTGATGCGCACCTGGGTCACCCGCCCGTCTTCCGGGCTGGGCGCCGTGTCCACCAGGCCGTCGTCCTTCATGCGGTAGACGATCTTGGTGATGGTCGACAGCTTGGCGATGGCGTGGGTGGAGATCTCGGAAATGCTCGACTCACCGTTCTCGTTGAGGATCCACAGCACGCGCCAGCGCGGCACGTCGAGGTCGATCTTCTTGAGCAGACGCTCCATGTTCTGGGTGTAGCGACCATGCACACGGGCCAGCCAGTAGAAAGGGAAATCTTCCTTGCGAAATTCATCGCTGGCCGGGTCGTGGTGGCTGTGGCCTGTGTTCTTCGAGTTGCTCATCGATTCACTACTTGTGCGGAAATAGTCGCGCCATCATAGCCGTTTGTGCGCATTTGGCTACCGGCAGGCGCCATACAATACTGGAATATTCAGTTGACATTTCACGTAATTGAAACGCATTTTATCGGCTGGGCCGTGCCCGGCATCCCCTCCTTCAAGGCTGAATAAAAATGACAATAATCGTAGAAACCCTCGACCTGGGCGGCGCCGGCCCCCGGGTCATGGTCAAGGACACCCTCGATGTCGCCGGTACCGCGACCCGCGCCTCGAGCCAGGCGCTGGAGCACGCGCCGCTGGCCGAACGGCATGCCGAGGTGGTCAGCCACCTGCTGGCCAACGGCGCGCGCCTGACCGGCAAGGTGGGCCTGCACGAGCTGGCGTTCGGCACCACCGGCATCAACCACTACACCGGCACCGCCGCCAACCCGCGCTTCCCCGGGCGCATTCCCGGCGGCTCGTCCAGTGGTTCGGCGGCGGCCGTGGCGGCGGGCCTGGCCGACTTCAGCCTGGGCACCGACACCGGTGGCTCGGTGCGCATCCCGGCGTGCTGCTGCGGCGTGTTCGGCTTCAAGCCGACCTTTGGCCGGGTCAGCCGCAAAGGCGTGATGCCAGCGCACAGCAGCCTGGACTGCGTCGGCCCGTTCGCCGCCAGCCTGCCGATGCTGGTACGGGCCATGAGCATGATCGACCCCACGTTCGTGCCCGCCCAGGTGCCGGCCAAGGCCCGCATCGGCGTGCTGCGGGTGACCGCCGAGGCGGCCATCCACAAGGTGGTGCACGGCGCCCTGAGCGCCAGTGGCCTGCCGCTGGGCAATGTCGAGCTCAAGCACTTTGGCGCGGCCTACGACGCCGGCATGGTGGTGATCAACCGCGAAACCTTCGAAGGCTGTGGCCACCTGCTGGAAACCGGCAAGGTCGGCGCCGACATCGCCGGGCGCCTGGCCGCGGCGGGCAACACCAGCGACAGCGCGCTGGCCGAAGCTGAAGCCGTGCGCCAGCGCTTCACCGAGGAAGTCGACCAGGCCCTGGCTGGCTTTGACGTGCTGGCGTTGCCGACCATGCCCGATTTCCCGCTGCGCCTCGAAGAGGCCGGCGACACCCGTGCAGTGCTGGGCATGACGTCGCTGGTGCGCCCGTTCAACCTGTCGGGGCACCCGGCCCTGAGCATCCCCCTGGGCAGCGCCGCCGGCTTGCCGGTCGGCCTGCAGCTGGTGGCGGCCAAGGGCGCCGACGAGAAGCTGCTGGCCGTGGCCGAGCGGTTGTTGCTCAACCTGTACCAGAACGGCTGAGGGGCACCGATGACCGATACCTCAGCCCTGTTGGCCCGCCTGCAGCGTTTTGAAAGCCAGCAGGCGATCCGCGTGTGCATCAACCGCTACATGGAACTGTGCGATCAGCTCGACGCCAGCACCCCGTTGGACGAACTGGCCGAACTGTTCACCCGCGACGCCGTGTGGGAAGGCAAAGGGGCCAAGTATGCCGCAAGCTTTGGCGGCTACCGTGGCCGTGAAGCGATCCGGGCGATGTTCGCCACCTACATGAAAACCCCGGCGCACTTCGCCTTGAACGTGCATTTTCTGACCAGCGAAGTGATCGAGGCCGACGGCGGCCAGGGCCTGGGCCGCTGGGTGATGCTGCAGACCAGCACCTTCGCCGACGGCGCCTCGCACCTGAATGCTGCGCGGCTGACCGTGCGCTTCGCCTTGGAAGAAGGGCAATGGCGCATGGCGCACTTCCAGACCGAAAACCAATTCAGCCGGCCGGTCAGTGCCTGGAACGACGAGGCGCCGCTGCCGGTGCCTGAACGGTAACAGCACCCTGGCCCCATCGCCGGCAAGCCGGCTCCCACAGCTACTCCACAGCACTCAGGCTCAGTGGTGTACCTGTGGGAGCCGGCTTGCCGGCGATAAGGCCGCAACCGTCACATTTCGGTCACGCCGCTGTCGTAATCTGCCGGCCAACTCTATGCCAAAGGTAGCCCGGCATGCTGCGCCTGCTGCTCCTGCTCCTTCCCCTGATGCCCCTGACGGCGCTGGCCGAACCCGCCCACCTGCGCGTGCAGGGCTCCAACACCATCGGTGCCGCCCTGATGCCGGCGCTGGTGCAAGGGCAGTTGCGCGCCCAACAGGCCAGCGCCATCGAACAACGCCCCGGTGCGCTGGCCAACGAGACCGTCATCACCGCCCACGACGCCCAGGGCCAGGCGCTGCGCATCGACATCGCGGCGCACGGTTCGAGCACCGGCTTCACCGCCCTGGGCCGCGGCGATGCGGACCTGGCGGCCTCCTCACGCCCCATCAGCGACGCCGAGGCGCAGCAGCTCAAGGCCCTCGGCGACCTGCGTGCGGCACGCGCCGAGCAAGTCATCGGCCTGGACGGCGTGGCGGTGATCGTCCACCCGGACAATCCCTTGCCGCAATTGAGCACCCAGCAACTGGCGCAGATCTATGCCGGGCAGATCCAGCGCTGGGAGCAGCTCGGCGTGGCCGGCGGCGCCATCCACCTGTATGCCCGCGACGACCGCTCCGGCACCTTCGAGACATTCAAGGCCCTGGTGCTCGAGCCCCATCAGGCAACGCTGGCAGCCCGGGTGCAGCGCTTCGAGGCCAGCGACGAGCTGGCTGCGCGAGTGCTCGCCGACCGCCAGGCCATCGGCTTCAGCAGCCTGGCGGCCGTGCACGGTGCCAAGGTGCTGGCCATCGCCGAAGGCGACGCCCCGGCCATGCTGCCCGAGCGCCCCTTGGTGGCCAGCGAGGACTACCCGCTGTCGCGCCGCCTCTACCTCTACCTGCCGGCCAACGCCAAGCCCCAGGCCAAGGCCCTGGCCGACTTCGCGCAGAGCCCGGCCGGCCAGGCCATCGTCGCCGAGCAGGGCTTCGTGTCCCAGCAGATCAATGCGCAGCCGGTGCCGGCCCAGGCCGACATGCCGCCGCGCTATCGCAGCCTGGCCCAGCAGGCCCAGCGCCTGAGCGTGAACTTCCGCTTCCAGGAAGGCAGCGCCAGCCTCGACAACAAGGCCCTGCGCGATGTGCAGCGGGTGGCCGACTACCTGCGCCAGGCCGGCAAGCTGCAAAGCAAGGCCGTGCTGGTGGGCTTTGGCGACCCCAAGGAAACCCCAGGCCGCGCCGCCCTGCTCTCGCGCCTGCGGGCTCAGGCGGTACGCCGTGAACTGGCGCGCGATGGCGTTGAAGTGCTGCAGGTGACCGGCATGGGCGATGAGTTGCCAGTGGCGGGCAACGACCTTGAGCAAGGGCGCCTGCGCAATCGCCGGGTCGAAGTGTGGGTGTACTGAGGCGCACAGCCGCGCCAGTGTTGCCGAGGGAACTGTTGCACGGCAGACAGCCCTTCAACACTTGTTCGTGCGGCGCAACACAATGACCGCGTTTTTCGCGCCAATCGCCTGATTTCAAAGGCATTTGATTCTGGCATGAGCCCTGCAGACATGGATTCAACCATCCAGTCTCCGAGGTCAACATGCCGACTGAAACCGTCTCTGCGCACTACGACATCCGCCAACCCAACGCCCACCTGATCGTCGACGACAGCGAAGCCATCGCCATCGCCCACCGCGTCGCCGCTCTGCTGCGCAAAGGCGCCGCCGAGCGCGACCGCAACCGCGCGGTGCCCGCCGATATCGTCGATGCCTACTCCAACAGTGGCCTGTGGGGCATCACCGTGCCCCGTGAGTACGGCGGCGCCGAAGTGTCCTTCGCCACCCTGGCGCAGGTGATCGCCATCGTCTCTGCCGCCGACCCTTCGCTCGGCCAGATCCCGCAGAACCACTACTGCCTGCTCGAAGACATCCGCCTGCAAGGCAGCGATGCGCAAAAGCGTTTCTTCTTCGACCTGGCCTTGAAAGGCAACCGCTTCGCCAACGCCCTTTCCGAAACCGGCGGCAAGACCGTGCAGGACATCAGCACCCGCCTGGTCGCCGAAGGTGATGGCTACCGCATCGACGGGCGCAAAGGCTATTGCACCGGCTCGCTGTACGCCCACTGGCTCGGCGTGCTGGCCCTCGACGAGCAGGGCCGTGGCCAGCTCGCCTTCGTCCAGCGCGGCACCCCTGGGCTGGTGATCGTCGACGACTGGAGCAGCATGGGCCAGCGCACCACCTCCAGCGGCACGGTGCTGCTCGACGGCCTGCGCGTGCCGGCCTTCAACCTGTTCCCCAGCTACCGCTCCTATGAAGGCCCGACCCTGGCCGGCCCGTTCGCCCAGCTGACCACCGCCGCGATCGATGCCGGCATCGGCCGCGCAGCGCTGGACGACACCATCGCCTTCGTCCGCGAGCACGCCCGCCCGTGGATCGACGCCAAGGTCGAGCGCGCCAGCGATGACCCGCTGACGATCATCCAGGTCGGGTCCCTGGAGATCCGCCAGGAGGCCGCCGAGGCCCTGCTCGAACGTGCCGGCTGGGTCATGGACAAGGCCAAGCCCGCGCCCGACGAAGACAACGTCGCCGCCGCCTCGCTGGCCGTGGCCAAGGCCAAGGTGCTGACCACCGAAGCGGCCATCGAAGCCAGCAACCGCCTGTTCGAGCTGGGCGGCACGCGCTCTTCGCTGACCCGCCACAACTTCGACCGCCACTGGCGCAACGCCCGCGTGCACACCCTGCACGACCCGGTGCGCTGGAAGTACCACCTGGTCGGCAACTGGGCCTTGAACGGCATCAAGCCGGCCCGCCACGACTGGAACTGAGGCCCGCGCCATGACCAAGCAGATTCGCCTCAACGCCTTCGCCATGAACACCGTCGGCCACCTGTCGCCGGGCCTGTGGCGCCACCCGCGCGATCAGGCCACGCGCTACACCGATATCCACTACTGGGTGGAGCTGGCCCAAACCCTGGAGCGCGGCTGCATCGACGGCCTGTTCATCGCCGACGTGCTGGGCGTGTACGACGTATATGGCGCCAGCGCCGACGCGGCCTTGGCCAACGCCGCCCAGGTGCCGGTCAACGACCCGCTGCAACTGGTGCCGGCGATGGCCGCTGCCACGCGCCACCTGGGTTTTGGCGTGACCGCCTCGGTGTCGTTCGAGCACCCGTTCCCGTTCGCCCGGCGCATGAGCACGCTGGACCACCTGACCCAGGGCCGCGCCGGCTGGAACATCGTCACCTCGTACCTGGCCAGCGGCGCACGCAACCTCGGCCAGCGCGACCAGCTCAGCCACGACCAGCGCTACGCCCTGGCCGAGGAATACCTGCAGGTCTGCTACAAGCTTTGGGAAACCAGCTGGGAAGACGATGCGGTGTGCGCCGACCGGGCCAGCGGGGTGTACGCCGACCCGCGCAAGGTGCATGGCATCGAGCACGACGGCACCTACTTCAAGGTGCCCGGCTTTCACCTCAGCGAGCCATCGCCGCAGCGCACGCCAGTGCTCTACCAGGCCGGCGCCTCCAGCCGTGGCCGGGCGTTCGCCGCCGGCAACGCCGAATGCGTGTTCGTCGCAGCGCCGACCCGCGCAGTGTTGAAAAAGCAGGTCGCCGACTTGCGCACGGCCGCCGTCGCAGCGGGCCGGGCGGCCGACAGCGTGCTGGTCTTCGAGCAACTGACGGTGATCGTCGCGCCAACCGATGAAGCTGCCCTGGCCTTGCTGCGCGAGTACCGCGAATACGCCAGTGCCACGGGCGCCTTGACCCTGATGTCGGGCTGGACCGGCATCGACTTTGCCAAGCTGGAACCGGGCCAGGTGCTGCGCGAAGTCCCAAGCGAAGCTATCCAGTCCGTCGTCGAGGCATTCACCCGGGCCGACCCTTCGCGTACCTGGACCGCCGCCGAAATCGCCGACTACTGCGCCATCGGTGGCGACGGGCCGGTGCTGGTCGGGTCGGCGCAGACCGTGGCCGACCAGTTGCAGGCATGGGTCGAGGACACCGATGTCGATGGCTTCAACCTGGCCAGCGTGGTGGCCCCGGAAACCTTCACCGCCGTGGTCGACCTGCTGGTGCCGGAGCTGCAGGCGCGCGGGCTGTTCAAGCGCGAATACGCCCAAGGCACCCTGCGCAACAAACTGTTCGGCCAGGGCGACCGCCTGCGCGCGCCGCATCCGGTGGCGACGCTGCGCCAGGAGGCACGGCGATGAGCGAGCTGCTGGCAAACCTCGACTGGGCGGAAATCCTCCAGGCCTGCATCGACACGCTGAGCATGCTCGGCGCCGCGCTGGGCTTCACGGTGCTGTTCGGGCTGCCGCTGGGGGTGCTGCTGTACCTCACCGGGCAACGCCAGCTGCTGGCCAATGCGCCGCTGTATCGCGTGCTGTCGGCGCTGGTCAACGTGCTGCGCTCGCTGCCGTTCATCATCCTGCTGATCGTGCTGATCCCGCTCACCACCGTGCTCACCGGCACCTCGC
Organism: Pseudomonas sp. UBA6315; assembly: GCF_002438125.1. Classification (NCBI taxonomy): domain Bacteria; kingdom Pseudomonadati; phylum Pseudomonadota; class Gammaproteobacteria; order Pseudomonadales; family Pseudomonadaceae; genus Pseudomonas; species Pseudomonas sp. UBA6315. The sequence continues at coordinate 44,698 of NZ_DJTF01000183.1, read as the reverse complement.
TGGGGGTGCGCGGCACCATCCCGCCGCTGGTGGTGGGCTGCACGCCGTTCTTCGCGCGGCTGGTGGAAACCGCCCTGCGTGAAGTCGACCGAGGCCTGGTCGAAGCCAGCCAGGCCATGGGCGGCAGTATCCGCCAGATCATCTGGCACACCCTGCTGCCCGAGGCCCGCACCGGGCTGCTCGCAGCCGTCACCGTCACGGCCATCGTGCTGGTGGACTACACCGCCATGGCCGGGGTGATCGGTGGCGGCGGCCTGGGCGACCTGGCCATCCGCTTTGGCTATCAACGCTTCCAGACCGACGTGATGGTGGTCACCGTGCTGCTGCTGATCGTGCTGGTGCAGGCGCTGCAGATGGGCGGCGACCGCCTTGTTCGGCATTTCACCCGACGCTGACTCCAAACCCTTTCAGGACACTGCCATGAAAAAGACCCTCGCTGCCCTTGCCACCCTCATCGCCGCCAACAGCTTCGCCGCGCACGCGGCCGAGCACCTGGTGGTCGGCGCCACCCCGGTGCCCCACGCCGAGATCCTCGAGTTCGTCAAACCCACCCTGGCCAAGGAAGGCGTCGACCTGGACATCAAGGTGTTCAACGACTTCATCCAGCCCAACCTGCAACTCGCGCAGAAGAACCTGGACGCCAACTACTACCAGTACCGCCCGTTCCTCGATGACTTCAACAAGACCCGCCACACCGACCTGGTGCCGGTGGTCGGCGTGCACATCGAGCCGTTCGGCGCCTATTCGGCCAAGTACAAGCGCATCGCCGAGCTGCCCGACGGCGCCAGCGTGGCCATCCCCAACGACCCGGTGAACACCGGCCGGGCCCTGGTGCTGCTGGCCGAAGCCGGGCTGATCAGCCTCAAGGAGCCAAGCAACCCGCAGTCGACCCAGCGCGACATCACCGCCAACCCGCACCACTTGAAGATCCGCGAACTGGAAGGCGCCATGCTGGCGCGCTCGGTGAAGCAGGTGGACCTGGCGTTCGTCTTCGCCAACTACGCCCTGGAAGCCGGCATCGATACCAGCAGCGCGCTGATCGTCGAAAAGGGCAAGGACCTGTATGTCGAATACCTGGTGGCCCGCCCGGACAACCTGCACGACGAAGGCCTGCAGAAACTGGCCAAGGCGCTGAATTCGCCAGAGGTTCGCAACTTCATCCTGACCCGCTACAAAGGGCAGATCGCCCCGGGTTTCTGACCAGCGAGAACGTCACCCATGACCCGCTTTCCCCAAGAAGTTCTGGCTGCAACTGCGCAACTGCAAGTGCGCGGGGTGCACAAACGCTATGGCGACCTGCCGGCGCTGCAAGGCATCGACCTGCACATCCGCCGCGGTGAGGTGTTCGGCATCATCGGCCGCAGTGGCGCGGGCAAGTCCACCCTGCTGCGTTTGCTCAACCGCCTGGAAACGCCCAGCGACGGGCAGGTGCTGCTCGACGGCGAGGACATCGCCACGCTCGGGACTGCCGGCCTTCGCCACTTGCGGCGCAAGGTGGCGATGATTTTCCAGCACTTCAATCTGCTGGCCAGCCGCACGGTCGCCGATAACGTCGCGCTGCCGATGCAGATGGCCGGTGTGCCAGCGCCGGAGCGCGCCCGCAGGGTCAGCGAACTGTTGCAACTGGTCGGCCTTGCCGAGCGGGCCAATGCCTACCCGGCGCAGCTGTCGGGCGGGCAGAAACAGCGGGTAGGCATCGCCCGTGCGCTGGTGCTGCAACCGGACATCCTGCTGTGCGACGAGGCCACCTCGGCCCTCGACCCGCAGAGCACCCGCGCCATCCTTGCGCTGCTGCGCGACATCAACCAGCGGCTGGGCCTGACCATCGTGCTGATCACCCACGAGATGGAAGTGATCCGCGACCTGTGTGACCGCGTGGCCGTGCTGGAGCACGGCAGCGTGGTCGAACAGGGCGAGGTGTGGCAGGTGTTCGGGGCGCCGCAGCATGCGGTCAGCCAGTTGCTGCTGGGCAGCCACGAACACCCGCGCCAGGCCACGGACGAGGCGCACCTGGAGCTGCATTTCACCGGTGTGAAAGGCATCGAGCCGGACCTGGGGTTGCTGGCCGCCGCCCTGGGCTCGCAGGTGCGCCTGCTTGAAGGTTCGATCCAGCGCATACAGGGCCGGGCCTTGGGCAGGCTGCGCCTGGCGGTGGCCGGTGAGGCTGGTGCTGGCGAACTGCTGCAACGGGCGCAAGCCATTGCCGACCGGGCGCAGTGGGTGCATTGACCGCCGCCCTGGCAGGCAAAGTTTTGTAACATCGCGCCATTCGGCATCACGCTTTATTGGGTCTAGGCTCAAATCCACGTGATACCGGGCCCCTCTGACGGCAACCGCGCCGCCATGTCGGATCACTGTTGCCATGCAACGTCGACATTCAAGGAGGGGCTCATGACAGCTCTGCAGACATTCCTCACTTCACCTTTGCTCGGCACCAGCACCTGGTTGTGGCTGGTGTTCCTCACCATCGTCATTGCCTTGCTGGTGCTCGACCTGGGCGTGCTGCACCGCCAGCACCGCGAAATCGAAATGCGCGAGAGCCTGCTGCTGTATTCGTGCTATTTCAGCGTCGGCGTGCTGTTCGGTGCCTGGGTCTGGTACGAGCTGGGCGCGCAGTCGGCGCTGGAGTTCTACACCGGGTTCCTGGTGGAGCAGTCGCTGTCGATGGACAACGTGTTCGTCATGGCGATGATCTTCGGCTTCTTCGCCATCCCCCGCCGCTACCAGCACCGGGTGCTGTTCTGGGGCATCCTCGGCGTGGTGTTCCTGCGCGCGATCATGATCGGCGTGGGCGCAACGCTGGTGCAGAACTTCGAATGGGTGCTCTACCTCTTCGGCGCTTTCCTGCTGTTCACCGGGGTGAAGATGGCCCTGTCCAAAGAAGACAGCCACCCGGACCTGGCCAACAACCCAATCCTCAAGTTCGTCCGCCGGCACATCCGCGTCACCGACCAGATCCACGGCGCGCACTTCTTCGTGCGCCTTACCCCGCCGGGCCAGAGCAAGGCACTGCGCTATGCCACGCCCTTGTTCCTGGCGCTGGTGCTGATCGAGTTGGCCGACCTGGTATTCGCCGTCGACAGCGTGCCGGCGATCTTCGCCATTACCCAGGACCCGTTCATCGTCTACACCTCGAACATCTTCGCCATCCTGGGCTTGCGCTCGCTGTACTTTGCGCTTTCGGCGTTGATGCACCGGTTTGTGTATCTCAAATATGCGCTGGCCTTGGTGCTGATCTTCATTGGCTGCAAGATCTTCTACCACGGCATGGTCGGCAAGGTGCCGGCGCTATTGTCGTTGGGGGTGACGTTCGGGTTGTTGCTGGGTGGGGTGGTGGTTTCGTTGATCAAGACGCGGGGGGAGAAGCCGGAACGTGATACCGAATGGGCAAAATCACAGTCGAACTTTCCTACAAAACCCAAGGGAATAGACTGATTATTGTATTGCTTCCCCCTTGGCCAGCATGCGCGCTCCCTGCATAAGGAATATCTCATGCAAAAGCAGCTGACACTGCTCAACGCTGAACAGGAGAAAGCGCCAGCCGAAATCGAAAAGCAGACTGTTGAATTACTGCGCGATAAGGCCCGGGTCAATGCCGAGGCCACCAGGATCACGACTGATGCGCAAGCGTATGCGCAAGAGGCTGCGATCAAGGGGGGCGGAGTCAGGTGTTGGTCGTCAGGATGAGATGAGTAAGCTTATGATCATGTTTACGACGAAGGTGGCCAAGGATCTGATGATGGATCTCAAGACGCCGTAAACGCCTTGCCCGCTGTGAAACCAGCTTCCCAAGGGTCACAGGGGCAAGTAAATCACGGCCAGTGGCGAGTTCGCGAGCATGCCATCTACTTGAGTTCGAACATTGCCCATGCGGTCATCAACCAGATGAATCCGCTCATGCTCAACCACGCTGATATCACCAGTCGCTTTTTAAGATGAGTAGGGAACGCTCTCAACTCATCTAAATCCAGCATTCCTCTACGCGCAGGATACCAAGGAAATGCAACTAATCCACTTGCCGTGCATATAACCATCCAGCGCCACTTGAAACTACCACTGCCCCATGCAGATTTCACCGTTTCAAAGTATGGGTTGCTGGTGATGGCTGAGCAGACAACATGATAATCCTTTGTCATTGTTGTATAGGCACTCATGACAATGCCCGGGATCCCTATGACGAAAGGGCTGAGTAAAAAAATTAGCTTTGTCAATACCGACCAACCCGTTATGTCAATCATTGATAGCCTCGTGGAGAAGTTCACCTGTTGCTTCACCGAATGCACCGCCCCCCAAACCTCCTGTCAGTCCCGCCGCTCCCACCAGCACCATGCCGCACACTGGTACACCTAGTCCTCCAGATCCTATGGCAAAGACAGCACATAGTGAGCCTGCCGCCGAACTTGCAACTGACGCCCCTATTGCCCCTCCTACCAATCCAGCAGAGAAACTGCCTGCCTCAGTCAATCGGATCTTTTTGCACTCAAGGGTTTCGCCAGCGCGACATACATCCTGAACTTTCATATACGATGAAACACCACCCAACCCTACTGCGGCATACCCCCCATACTGCAGGTACTTACCAAGCTTTGCCACTTTCTCCAAATGCGTCGCATACCCCGGAATCTGCCCCGCCCCACCCGCTTTCGACCAGTGATGCACCAGGCTCTTGGTCGAAATGTTCAAACTCTTCTTCAGCCGTTCATAATTGCCGAGATTCAGCTGCTTATTGAGAAAAGCCGCCTTCAACTGGCCATCCAACTGCTGCAACAGCTGCCGCCGCGAAGCAAAGAATTCCCGGCTGTTCAAATGCCCATGCCGCATAAACTCTCGCTGATGGAGATGCTCTATCTGCGTCAACGTCTGATTAACCTGCCTCAATCCCTGATCCAGCATGTCCTTGCCCACACCCATGGACTGACTGGCACCACTGAGCAACCCAGCAATTTGTGCCTGGTGCTGCATCATGAAATCCGATTCGGCGAAATCAAGCGCCGTCAAGGCGTACCGCGCATCCTGGGCGGCAGCCATCAGCTTGGCTTCTTCAGAAGTGCAGGCGTTGGCACTGTCGGGATCACCGACCACAAACATCTCCCCTGCTTTGAAACCCTGCTCGAAGGTAGGGTTCAGCCATTTGAGACGGGAGATAGGCAGCGTGCTGTCATGCAAGGCCAGCTCCAACAGCACACCCGAAAACGACATGCTCCGCGGCACGATGAAAAACCCAGGCTCCAGGCTGCCCGAAGATGCGGACATGAAAGCGGATGGTGCCGCTGCCGAGCCCCTGGCTGCAGCCCCCGAATGCGCCATGCTTTGCGCATTTCCTGCCGCGGCTGACGCACTGCCACTCGACAATTGCCCCAGCGGAGCTAGCAGCCAATTACTGCCCGACGGGCAGTCGCACGACACCAATGCGCCATCAGTGGCGACCGGTATTCCCTGGAACTTGATGCGGCTTTCGCCTTCCAGAATTTTCCCGCTCTTGCCGCAAGCTGGGCAGGGCGTCGTGACATCCCCTAGCCGCAAGATCCCGCGTCGCATCTGATGGGCATTGGGCAGGCTGGATAGGCAAGTAGCACCTGTGGAGGTCTTGTCGCCGTGCAGGCCTTGCCCGCGGCCAAAGACATTCATGCGATTGGTCATAGCTGACCTCGCATCGTCAACAGCAGGGGGGCAGTTTCATTGGTTCCAGACACTGGCATGTTCCTTGTGCTCAAAGTGAGGCTGGAAATTATCATCTACCTCAATGTTTGATGGGCCTAGCAAAGCAAAAGAGAAATATCCTACAAAAAATCACGCCAAGATTCTGAAACCACCCAAGTCATAGGAGCGTTGCTTAAACAAGAAACGCCCTACAACATAAAATATTGACTGTAACTCGCTCAAACCCTACCTTCTTCACCACAAAAAAGAGAGGACATATGAGACCCAACATTTAACTTGAAAAGAATCAACGACCGAAACAATACAATCTGACGATCACGCATTGCTAACAGGAAGCCCGACGAATTGAGCACTCACAACAATCCGTACCGATGGGTAATTTTAATTGCAGCGACTTTCGCACAAGCCTGCGCCTGCTTCTTCGTCCAGGGCTTCGGTTCCATCGCATTGAATGTCAAGTCCGAGATGAGCCTCAGCGACTGGCAAATAGGCCTGCTGATTTCCGCTGCGCAATTGATCCCGCTGGCTGGCCTTCTGATTGCAGGCGAGCTGCTGGACAGATACAGCGAACGCTTTGTTGTAGGCATTGGCACATTGATCGTGGGCGCCTCGCTGTGCGCGGCGGCGCTGGCTGACGCCTATGCGCAACTGCTTATAGCGCTCATCCTGTTAGGCTTCGGTTACAGCACTGCCCAACCCGGGGGGAGCAAGTCCGTATCCAATTGGTTCAAAGGAAACCAGCTAGGTTTCGCCATGGGTATACGACAAGCCGGCCTGCCCCTTGGCGGCGCAATGGCTGCACTGCTGCTTCCATTCATTGCCATCCAATATTCGGTTCATGCAGCTTTCCTCGCGGGCGGGCTGATCGCATTGTTTGGTGCGCTTGTATTCATGGCGCTATGCAAAACACCCCAAACACAAACAGGCATCGCAAAAAAACCGATCGATCTGAAGTTGGCGGCGCTGTCACGACTGTCGATGGCATCGCACCCTTCCATGAGAAAGATCATGTTGTCTGGTGCCAGCCTTACCGCCTCCCAGTACGCCATTTCGGTGTTTCTGGTGTTATACCTCCACACTTCGCTAGGCCTTGAAAATTCCGTTGCCGCCATGTTGTTCTTCGTGGTGCTGGGAGCCGGTATCGCGGGCAGAATTATCCTGGCGGCCTGGAGCGACCGTTGCAAGGCTGGACGGTACTACCCCGTGATGACTTGCCTGGGCGCGGTAACTGCCATCCTGGTAGTTTTACCCTTTCTGCAAACCCAGAACCTGGCAATCCTGAGTGCTTTCATGGCGGTGACGGGCTTCTTTGCATACGGCTGGTACGGCCCTTGGGTGGCTTATATAGCAGAGACCGCTCCAGAAGATCGCAAGGGTTTCGCGCTGGGGATGGCCATGACAGCCAATCAGGTTTCCGTAGTTCTGATACCGCCGATCATTGGCCTATCGCGAGACAGCCTTGGCACCTATGCCTATGGCTGGGGAGCGCTGGCGCTGGTTTCTGTAATTGTGCTGTTCACTACCAGGACCTATAGAAACTGCGAAAAGGCTGCTCAGAAAGAGTCCTGAACCTGCAATGCGGGACAAGCCTTGCGCCTGTCCCGCAAAGCAATCAGCTACCGCCCGCTACGCATCATCTGCGCCGGCACATACTTGCCAATCTCATATTTGCCGATCGCCGCCCGATGCACTTCATCCGGCCCATCCGCCAAGCGCAAGGTGCGCTGCATCGCATACATGTACGCCAACGGGAAGTCGCCGCTCACCCCTGCCCCGCCATGCATCTGGATCGCCCGGTCGATCACCTTCAAGGCCACGTTCGGCGCCACCACCTTGATCTGCGCGATTTCGCTGCGGGCGACCTTGTTGCCGGCCGTGTCCATCATGTAGGCGGCCTTCAGCGTCAGCAGCCGCGCCATGTCGATTTCCATGCGCGAGTCGGCGATCTTGTCGACGTTGCCCCCCAGCCGCGCCAGCGGGCGGCCGAAGGCGGTGCGGGAGACGGCGCGCTTGCACATCAATTCCAGCGCGCGTTCGGCCATGCCGATCGAGCGCATGCAGTGGTGAATGCGGCCTGGCCCCAGGCGGCCCTGGGCGATCTCGAAGCCGCGGCCCTCACCGAGAATCACATTGTCGTAAGGCACGCGCACGTTCTCGAACAGCACTTCGGCGTGGCCGTGCGGTGCGTCGTCGTAGCCGAACACCGGCAGCGGCCGGACGATCTTCACGCCTGGCGCATCGGTTGGCACCAGCACCATCGAATGCTGCTGGTGGCGCGGGCCATCAGGGTTGGACAGGCCCATGAAGATCATCACCTTGCAGCGCGGGTCGCATGCGCCGGAGGTCCACCACTTGCGGCCATTGATCACCCACTCGTCACCCTCGCGCACGGCGGTGGCGGCCATGTTGGTGGCGTCCGAGGAGGCCACGTCCGGCTCGGTCATGGCGAAGGCAGAACGGATCTCGCCGCGCAGCAGCGGCTCCAGCCACTGCTGCTTCTGTGCTGGGCTGCCATAGCGCACCAGCACCTCCATGTTGCCGGTGTCAGGTGCCGAGCAATTGAATGGCTCCGGCCCTAGTAGCGAGCGGCCCATGATTTCCGCCAGCGGCGCGTATTCCAGGTTGCTCAGGCCGGCGCCGTATTCGGACTCGGGCAAGAACAGGTTCCACAGGCCCTCGGCCTGGGCCTTGGCCTTGAGCTCTTCCATGATCGCGGTGGGCTGCCAGCGGTCACCTTCGGCGACCTGGCGCTCGAACACCGCTTCTGCGGGGTAGACATAGGCGTCCATGAACGCGGTGACACGCTCGCGCAGTGCCTGGACCTTGGGCGAATAGGCGAAATCCATCGGGGCTACCTTCACGGTTGGAAGTACATGGGCAGAGCCTAGAGCAGCCGGCCTCAATCCACCTAGTCTATTTTCTACGTGTATAAACATTCATAACCGATATATGATCGGCCGATAATTCCAACAAAGAGCGGCGCCCATGAACCTCAGCAAGGTCGACCTCAACCTGTTCATCGTCTTCGACGCGATCTACACCGAAGCCAACCTGACCCGCGCCGGGCAAATCGTCGGCATCACCCAACCTGCGGTGTCCAACGCGCTGTCGCGGTTGCGCGAAACCTTCAACGACCCGCTGTTCGTGCGCACCGCCCAGGGCATGGTGCCCACGCCCATGGCGCAGAACATCATCGGCCCGGTGCGCAACGCCCTGGCGCTGCTGCGCACCTCGGTGCAGGAGAGCCGCATCTTCAACCCGCAGCAGGCCAACAAGACCTTCCGCATCAGCATGACCGACCTCACCGAGGCGGTGATCCTGCCGCCGCTGTTCCAGCGCCTGCGCCGCCTGGCCCCCTCGGTGCTGATCGAAAGCTTCCTGTGCAAGCGCCGGGAAACCACCAAGGAGCTGGCCGCCGGGCGCTTGGACTTCGCCGTCGACGCGCCGCTGAACACCGACCCGCAGGTGCGTCACGTCAAGCTCATCCACGACCGCTACGTCTGCGCCCTGCGCCCGGGCCACCCGTTGGCCGACGCCAAGCTCACCCTCGATGCCTACCTGGGCATGACCCACATCCATATCTCCAGCCGCCGCAACGGCCTGGGCTACGTCGACCTGGCGCTGGGCAAGATGGGCGTGCAGCGCAAGGTCGCCCTGCGCTCGCAGCACTACCTGATGGCCTCCCAGGTGCTGCAGCAGACCGACATGGCGATGACCGTGCCCGAGCGCTTCGCCCGCCGCCACCAACTGCGCTACCACCCGCTGCCGGTTGACGTGCCGCCGCTGGAAACCCACCTGTACTGGCACGAAAGCACCGACCAGGACCCGGCCAACCGCTGGATGCGCGAGCAGATCATCGAGTTGTGCGAGCGGGTGGTGGCCGAAGAAGAACGGGCATTGGCGCCAGCTTGAATTAATTTCTACTTGGTTGACATAAAGGAGAATAATTTTCTCCACTCAACCCCTCAAGCATCAAGAAAAGGACAAAACCATCTCGCCAAGCGCGGGTACGCTTGCTGCCACGATCGACGATTCCACGACGACAGCAACGGACCCGCCCCCATGCCTAGCGCCCCCCTCTATTTCGACTACGCCGCCACCACCCCGGTCGACGACCGGGTGATCGAAACCATGCTCACCTGCCTCGGCCAGCAAGTGAATTTCGGCAACCCCGCCTCCAGCGGCCATGCCTACGGCCAGGCAGCCCGTGACGCGGTCGAGCAGGCCCGCGGGCAAGTGGCCGAGCGCGTTGGCGCCAGCGCCGACGAACTGGTGTGGACCTCGGGCGCCACCGAGTCCAACAACCTCGCACTCAAAGGCATCGCCCAGGGCATCGGCGAGCCCGGCCACCTGATCACCAGCCAGCTGGAGCACAAGGCCGTGCTCGATACCGTCAACGAACTGGAGCGTCAAGGCTGGGCCGTCACCCGCCTGGCCCCGGACGCGGCGGGCCTGATCCAGCCTTATGCGGTACAAGCGGCCCTGCGCGCCGATACCCGCCTGGTGTCGCTGATGGCGGTGAACAATGAACTGGGCACCGTCACCGACTTCGCCACCATCGGTGAGCGGGTGCGCGCCCATGGCGCACTGCTGCACGTGGACGCGGCCCAGGCAGTAGGCAAGCTGGCCATCGACCTGCGCAACACGGCGGTCGACCTGATGTCGTTCTCGGCGCACAAGGTGTATGGCCCCAAGGGCATTGGTGCGTTGTACGTCGGCCCGCGTGCGCGGGCGCTGATGCGCGCGCAGATTCACGGCGGCGGCCACGAGCGTGGCCTGCGTTCGGGCACCTTGCCGACCCACCAGATCGTCGGCATGGGCAGCGCCTTCGCCCTCGCCGGGCAGCCGGGCGATAGCGAGCACCAGCGCCTGGACCAGCTGGCGCGACGCCTGCGCGAAGGGTTGCTGGCTTTGCCTGGGGTGAGCCTCAATGGTTGCCCGCAGCAGCGCATCCCCCACACCCTCAACCTGTGTATCGAAGCGCCGGGGTTCAACAGCCTGGCCCTGGCCAGCGAGTTGGCATTGTCGACGACTTCGGCGTGCAATTCGGCGAGCAATGCAGCATCGCATGTGCTGCTGGCCATGGGGCTGGATGAGCAGCGGGCGCGCAAGAGCGTGCGCATCAGCATCGGGCGGTTTACCCGGGAGGCGGACGTGGACAAGGCGATCGAGGTGTTTGCGCGGGTGGTTGCGGCGGGGGCGGTGGCGTTGTGGTAACGCCCGTTTTCTCTGTGGGCTGAGCGGGCCTCTTCGCGGGCCAAGCCCGCTCCCACAGTCTTCAGAGCAGTGCAGTAACTGTGGGAGCGGGCTTGCCCCGCGAAGAGGCCGGCAACTGGCTTAAAGGAAGGTGAACACCTTGGCAGCCGGCAACCGCGACTTGTTCAGCCCGGCATTGAAGTCCGTCTCGCTGCGATAACCCAGGCTCAACACCACCACACTGGTGTACCCCTGCTCACGCAGCCCCAGTTCGGCATCCATGATCTTGCTGTCGAAACCCTCGATCGGCGTTGCGTCCAGCCCATGGGCGGCGGCGCCCAGCAGCGCGGTGCCCAGCGCCAGGTAAGTCTGCTTCTCCATCCAGTGCTGCACATCCTTTTGCTCGAAACGATGCAGGTTCACATAGTGACGGCGGCTCTGGTTCTGCCCGGCGCGGGCCTGCTCATCGCGAAAACGCCCGTCGGCGGCTTCCTGATCGAGCAGCGTGTCCAGGTGCGCCTCGGTCATCTCGGTGCGGGTGCAGAACACGATGACATGGGACGCATCGACAATCTTCGGCGTGTTGTAGGCATACCCGTCGACCGTGCTCTTGGCCAGGCGCGCCTTGCCCTCGGCGCTGTCGGCGACGACGAAGTGCCAAGGCTGCGAGTTGACCGACGAGGGGCTATGGCGCAGTTGCTCGAGCAAGGCATCGATGGTGGCCTGGGGGATCTTGCGCGCAGCATCGTAGGCCTTGGTGGTGTAGCGGCGCTTGGCCAGCGAGACGGTATCCATGGGGTGACTCCGATAATGGGATGAGGACATGGGCCGCATACTATCTTTCCTGCAGATAAGAAAAACCGGCAAAATGCAGGAACACTTTATCTTCTGGAGTGAAAATGCTGCGCATCACCGACCTCGAACTCTTCGTGCGCAGCAGCGCCCTGGGCAGTTTCACCGCCGCCGCCCACGAGGCCGACCTGTTGCCCGGGCAAGTCGCCGCCGCCATCAAGCGCCTGGAGCGCGACCTCGATGTGCGCCTGTTCGCCCGCACCACCCGCAGCCTGCGCCTGACCGCCGAAGGCGAGCTGTACCTGCCCACCGCGCTCAACGTGCTGGAAAGCCTGCGCCAGGGGCGCGACAACCTGCACGGCGCGCACAGCACCCTGCGCGGCGTGCTGCAGGTGTCGGCGCCTTCGGACCTTGGGCGTAATATCCTGCTGCCGTGGTTGAGTGACTTTCGCCGCGACCACCCCGACCTGAGCCTGCGCTTCTTCCTTTCCGACCAGGTCGCCGACCTGTTCCGCGACCCGGTGGACGTGGCCATCCGCTACGGCCTCAACGAGCACGCCAACTACATCGCCCTGCCGCTGGCGCCGTGGAACCGCCGGGTGCTGGTGGCCTCGCCGGAGTACCTCGCGCGCCACGGCCGCCCGCAGCAGCTGGACGACCTGCAACAGCATGCCTGCCTGCTGTACCTGCAGCTGGGGCGCGTGTATGACAAATGGCGCCTCGGCAACCGCACGGTGCAGGTCAGTGGCCCGCTGTTCAGCGACGACGCCGATGTGGTGCGGCGCTGGGCGTTGCTGGGTGAAGGCATTGCCTACAAGTCGTGGCTGGATGTCAGCGCCAACGTGGCGGCCGGCGAGCTGCAGGTGCTGCTGCCGGAGCACCCCGGCGAACTCACTCCGGTGACCCTGGTGTGCCCGCACCGCAAGCAGCTTTCGCCTGCGGTTTCGCAGCTGCACCTGTGGCTGCGCGAGCGTTTCAGCGCCCTGCAGCCTGCACAAATGTTCTAAACCCGTCGGCGCCGACGCGCTAAGGTGTACTGCCCTGTACCACAGCAGCCCCACCGCCATGCCCAACTGGATCGACCTCAAGCAAGACGCCGGCACCGGCATCGAGTCGGTCCGTGCGCATTTCGTCGGCCATGCCTACGACCCGCACTGGCACGACAGCTTCCTGGTCGGCTTCACCGAGCAAGGCGTGCAGCAGTTCGATTGCCGCAAGGTGCGCCACCACAGCACGCCAGGGCATGTGTTTCTGCTCGAACCCGGCGACATCCACAATGGCCACGCCCCCACCGAAGAGGGCTTCACCTACTCCACCCTGTACCTGCAGCCGCACTGGCTGGAGGCCGAATTGCGCGCGCTGTTCGAGCAGGCGCCAAGCGACAGCCTGCCAAGCATCGCCGACCCGCTGTGCCACGACCTGCGTCTGGCCGGTGCCACCGCCCGCGCCTTCCAGGCCGTGCATGGCGAGGAGCTGCGCATCGTTCGGCAGACCGCCACCGATGACCTGCTCAGTTGCCTGACCCGCCACCTGCACTGGCGCAAGCGCCTGAACCCCGACCCGCGCCTGCCATTGACCGCTCAGCGGGCGCGGGACTACCTGCATGCCCACCTCGACCAGGACATCAGCCTCGACGACCTGGCGCAGGCCTGCGGCGTCGACCGCTTCCGCCTGACCCGGGCGTTCAAAGCGGCCTTCGGCCTGGCGCCGCACGCCTACCTGATCCAGCTGCGCCTGGCCCGCGCCCGGCGCCTGCTGGCCCAGGGCCAGACGCCCAGCGCAGTGGCCATGGCCCTGGGCTTTGCCGACCAGAGCCACCTGGGGCGCTGGTTCCGCCGTGCCTACCAGCTGACCCCGGCCGACTACCGCCGGCGCTGCTCAAACCTTCCAGACTGACGCCAGGCAATCGCCGAGCATGGGGCTCTGATCATTCGGAGCCGTTGACCATGTCCCATTCGTTGTTGCCGTTCATCCTCTTCGCCCTGGTCGCCAGCATCAGCCCAGGGCCGACCAACTTGCTGATCCTCGCCCATGGCGCGCGCCTGGGCCTGCGCGCAAGCGTGGCGCCGATCCTGGCCGGTTGCGCGGCGGCGGCGGCCGTGGTGCTGCTGGTGGGGCTGGGCCTTGGCGAGTTGCTGCTGCGCCACCCGCTGGCCCAGCGGCTGATGAGCTGGGCCGGCGTGTTGTGGCTGAGCTGGCTGGCGTGGCGCATTCTGCGCAGCGCGCAGCAGCCGCTGGAGGTCGGCGCAGACAAGCCGTTCAGTGCCTGGAGCGCCGCGTCCCTGCAGGTGGTGAACCCCAAGGTGTGGATGATGGCCGTGGCGGTGATAGGCGTGTTCGCGGCGCCTGCATTGCCGGTGTGGCAGTTGGCGCTGGTGTTTCTGCTGATCGCCCTGCCGTGCATGACGGCCTGGGCGCTGCTGGGGGTGGGCAGTGCGCGCTGGCTGCAGGCACCGGGGCGGTTGCTGTGGTTCAACCGGGGGTTGGCGGGGATGTTGCTGGTGTCGGCCTGGGCCGCGCTGCTGGGCTGAACCTCTAGGCCCCATCGCCGGCAAGCCGGCTCCCACAGCATACTGTGGGGTAGCCGTGGGTGCCGGCTTGCCGGCGATGGGCCCTAAAGCTCAATCACCTGCCAAGCGCCTCGCGAAAGCGCCGGGTACTGGCCACCGCCAGCAGCAACCCGGCCACCGCCACGCTGCCGCCGACCATGCCGATATCGGCCACGCCCATCTGGCTGCTGACGATACTCCCCAGCAACGCCCCGCCGCCGATGCCGATGTTGTAGATGCCGGAAAACAGCGCCATCGCCACATCCGTGGCATCGGACGCAAGCTTCAGCGTCTTGGACTGCAACGACAGGCTGAAACTCAAAATCGCAATCCCCCAGAACATGCTCAGCGCGGCAAAGGCATAGAAGTTGCCCGACAGCGGCAGCAGCAACAGCAGGCAAGCGGCCAGCAAGCCGATCGAACCCACCAGAAAGCCATGCGGGAAGCGGTCGCTGTAGCGGCTGAACAACAGCGAGCCGAACACCCCGGCGCCACCGAACAGCAGCAACACCAGCGTGGTGCGCTCGCCACCGATCTGCGCCACATGCAGCGCGAACGGCTCGATGTAGCTGTAGGCGGTGAATTGCGCGGTGATCACCAGGGTCACCAGCACATAGGTAATCACCAGCGCCGGGCGTTTGAACAGGACCGGCAGGCTGCGCAGCGAGCCGGAGTTCTGGCTTGGCAGCAGCGGCAGCGATTTCATCAGGCACAGCATGGTGGCCAGGGCCACCCCGGCAATGCTGAGGAAGGTCACCCGCCAGCCCAGCGCCTCACCCACCACCCGACCCAACGGAATGCCCAGCACCATCGCCAGGGTCGTGCCGGTGGCCAGCAGGCCCAGCGCCTTGGCCTGCTGGCCGGGCGGTGCCACGCGCACCGCCAGCGAGGCGGTGATGGCCCAGAACACCGCATGCGCCAGGGCGATACCGATGCGGCTGAGCAGCAGCATGGCAAAGCTCTGCGCCAGCCACGACAGCACGTGGCTGGCGATGAACACCAGGAACACGAACAACAGCAGGCGGCGGCGCTCGACGTTGCGCGTGAGCAGCATCATCGGCAACGAGGCCAGCGCCACCACCCAGGCGTAGATGGTCAGCATCAGGCCGACCTGGGCGGTGCTCATGTCGAAGCTGCTGCCGATGTCGCTGAGCAGCGCCACCGGCACGAACTCGGTGGTGTTGAAGATGAAGGCAGCCAGGGCCAGCGCGATCACGCTCAGCCAACTGCCGCTGCCGACCGTCGGTGGCAGGTCGTTGGGTAGGGGTCCGTTCATGGGTGGGATGCTTTCTCCGCAGGCATGGCGAAAGGACGCGCGTCAGGGGCCAAGTATCGGCCGCGCTGAGGCACGGGTTTGTTATTGGGGGAATGCGGGCATGGTACGCGCCAATGCCGGGCCTCACAACCGTGGGCGGATTGCGGGTACCATGCGCGGTCTGTCTGAAGGCAAACGGAACAAGGAGTGCGATCCGTCCATGGACAAGCAACACCCCCAGCAGCAGTGGCAGCAAGCGGTCACGGCCTATGCCCGGGCCATCAACCACTACGTTGCGCAAGGCCGCGAACACGGTTGGGACGACCTCGAAGAACCCCAGGCCCCGGCCACCGAACACCTGCTCGAGGCCTGGCAGGCGGCCCTGCAGGCCATCAACCAGCCAGGCGTCGACGAAACCCGGCGCCAGGCCTTCCGCGCCGCCTGGCCGCCCGCGCACCAGCCGCTGGTGCCGCTGCTCGATCAACATGGGCAAGGCATCTGCACGGTGCTGCTGCTCGATGACGGCAGCCTGTTGGCACGCATCGGCAGGCCCTACGAGAAAGGCCAGGTGGTGCGCATCGGCGAACACGGCGTGACGCCGGTGATCGGTATCGATCATTTCGGCCGTTGCCCGCAGCGCCGCTATTTCGCCCTGGCCAACGCCGAAGGGGTCAGGGTCAGCGATGGCTGGGGCGGCCCGCTGGTCGCCCGCCTGCCCTGGCCCAACGGGCTGGAGGGGCTGCCAACGGGTTATCCGTTCGACCCTCTGGACCTGCCGCCGACCCCCACTACGCTTGTGCCCTTCGCCGATGGCCAGCGGGTGCTGCTGGTCAGCGCCGAGGGCATTTTCGTGCTGGCCGCCGAGGGCGCCACGCGCCTGCTGCCCAGTGCGGCGCAGGTGCTGGAGGAGCTGACCGAAGGCACCGACCCTGACGACATCGCCCTGGGCCTGTCCATGGAGCATGGCGCAGTCTCGCCAGATGGCCGGCTGATCGTGCTGGGTGAGCAGAGCAGCCGGCACCTGGTGCTGGACGAGCAGCTGCAACCCCTTGCGCAGATCGGCCCGGGCGGCGAATACCCGCACTTCGCCCTGTTCAACCGCAAGGGCGACCAGCTGATCGTCAACGCCTGCCATTTCTACAATGGCGGCACGCTGGGCGTGCGCGTGGCCGACCTGCCGGGGCTGGATACCGAGTACTACAGCGAAGACCCACGCACCCCGCTGCTGCAGGAGGGCGCGCGGGTGTACGCCGGGGTGGCGGGCAATGGCGAGTACATCGTCGGCGATGCCTATGGCTACCTGCGGGCGTTTGGCGAGGACGGGGCGGAGCATTGGCAGCATTACCTGGGCTCGACCATCAGCGCCATGGACATCAGCGCGGACGGGCGCACCCTGGTTGCGGCGAGCCATGCCGGGTTCATATCGGTGATTGCCCTGGGCGCTGGGCGGCCTGAGTGGCAGATCGGCACCGGGGAGCATGGCGAGGTGCGGCGCTGGTTGTTCTGGAAGGGGTTGGACAGGGCGCTGGTCTGGTAGATCTGCTGCGCCGCCATCGCCGGCAAGCCGGCTCCCACAGGTGATGCACAGGCCTTAGGGCAGTGGGTTTCCTGTGGGAGCCGGCTTGCCGGCGATAGGGGCGCAACAGACAGCAATCAGCCCTGCAACGTGGCCATGTCGATCACGAACCGGTACTTCACATCCCCGGCAATCATGCGCTCGTAGGCCTGGTTGATATTGCGGATATCGAGCATCTCGATATCGCAGCGGATGTCATGCTCGGCACAGAAATCCAGCACTTCCTGGGTTTCAGCGATGCCACCAATCAACGACCCCGCCAGCACCCGGCGCTTGAGCACCAGGTTGGCCGCATGCAGCGCCGGGTCGATCGGCTCGATCAGGCCCACGAGGATGTGCACGCCGTCGAACTTCAGCGTTTCCAGGTACGGGTTGAGGTCGTGCTGCACCGGGATGGTGTCGAGCAGGAAGTCGAAGCGCCCGGCAGCGGCGCGCATCTGCACATCATCCGTGGACACGATCACATGGTCGGCGCCCTGGCGGCGGGCTTCTTCGGCCTTGGCCTGGGAGCGGGTGAACAAGGTCACTTCGGCGCCCAGCGCCTTGGCCAGCTTGATGCCCATGTGGCCCAGGCCGCCCATGCCGAGGATGCCGACCTTGTGGCCAGGGCCGACGCCATGGTGCTTGAGCGGCGAGTAGGTGGTGATGCCGGCGCACAGGATCGGCGCGGCGCTGGGCAGGTCCATGCCGGCCGGGATGCGCACCACGAAGTGCTCGCTGACCACGATGCTGCTGGAGTAGCCGCCCAGGGTGTTGCTGCCGTCGACCCGGTCGGGGGTGGCGTAGGTCATGGTCGGGCCTTCCAGGCAGTACTGCTCCAGGTCCTTGGCGCAGGCCTCGCAGTGGCGGCAGGAATCGACCATGCAGCCGACCCCGACCAGGTCGCCGACCTTGTGCCCGGTGACCTGCGCACCGACCGCAGTGACCCGGCCGATGATCTCGTGGCCGGGCATCAGCGGGTACACGGCGATGCCCCACTCGTTGCGCGCCTGGTGGATGTCGGAGTGGCACACACCGCAGTACAGGATCTCGATGGCGACGTCGTCCGGACGCGGGCTGCGGCGCTCGAAGGTCATGGGGGCCAGGGGGCTGGTGGGGGTTTGGGCGGCGTAACCGATGGCGGTATACATGCAGGACCTCGCATAGAAGTGAAACGATTCAGGCGGCGAATTCTGCGCGCCGAAAACCGCCCTGCCCACGGCAGATTCTCCGGCATGCATGCCTGATTCTCCGAACCTTGCCCCCGGCACCTGGCGCCTGGCCTTCAATCTGCGATGATGCCAGTGTCTGATTCTCTGCCCTGGTTCATCATGCAACTGACTCGCCACGTCGACGCCAACGCCACGTTGTGCACCCTGATCCGCCGCCTGGCCACCCGCCCAGGCTTCGTGCCCACGCACCTGCCCCAGGTGCAGGTGCTGAGCTGGGAGCACTATGTGGCCAGCAGCCCGCAGCTGTACGAGCCGAGCCTGATGATCCTGGCCCAGGGCAGCAAACTGGCGCGCCTGGGGCCGCGGACCCTGGAATACGGCGCCGGCCACTACCTGGTGCAGGCGTTGTCGGTGCCCTTCATGTGCGAAACCTTCGCCACCGCCGAGGCGCCGTTGCTGGGGGTGGCGGTGGATATCGACCGCGGCGTGCTCAGCGAGCTGGTGCAGAGCATGGGCCTGGCGCCCGGCGCACCGGTGCAGGCGCAAACGCCCCAGTCGATGACTTCGGCTGCGCTGGATGCGCCGATGCGCGACAGCGTCGAGCGCCTGCTGCGCTGCCTGCAGGACCCGCTGGATGCCAAGGTGCTCGGCCCTGCGCGGGTGCGCGAGGTGCTGTACACCGCGCTGCGCGGCCCCCAGGCCGGGGTGCTGAGGGCGCTGGTGGAACAGCAAGGGCACTTCGCCCGCATCGCCGCCGCCCTCGCTCACCTGCGCGAGCACTACAGCGAGCCGCTGAGCGTCGAGGACCTGGCGGCGCGCGCCAACATGAGCGTGTCGACCTTCCATGAGCATTTCAAGCGCTGCACCGACATGGCGCCGATGCAGTACCTCAAGCGCCTGAGGTTGCTCAAGGCGCAGCAGATGCTGATTGGCGAAGGGCTTGGGGTGGCGCAGGCGGCGCACCGAGTGGGGTACCAGAGCACCTCCCAGTTCAGCCGCGAGTACAAGCGCCAGTTCGAACGCAGCCCGGGGGATGAGCTGCCTTATCAGAGTTTGCCTGTGTGATTTGCTGGGGCTGCTTTGCAGCCCATTCGCGGGACAAGCCCGCTCCCACAGGGCCTGTGGGAGGGCCTGTGGGAGCGGGCTTGTCCCGCGAAGGGTCGTCGCTTGACAGCAGCACCTACCAAAAGTAACTTACCAATCGTAAGTTACCTTGAGTAGGTAGCATCCCCAGGAGAACTCCATGCACGCCCTGATCGTCATCGGCCACCACGACCCACAGTCCCTCACCCACGCCCTCGCCCAGCAAATCGCCGCCGGCCTGGCCAGCGCCGGCCACAGCAGCGAGATCGCCGACCTCGCCAGCGAAGGCTTCGACCCGCGCTTCAGCTTCGCCGATCACGCCGTGCACCGCGGCCAGGCCGCGCCACCGGCCGATGTGCTGCGCGAACAGGCGCGCATCGACAGCGCCGATACGCTGGTGCTGGTTTACCCGATCTACTGGTGGTCGCTGCCGGCCCTGCTCAAAGGCTGGGTCGAGCGCGTGTTCAGCCACGGCTGGGCGTTCGCCTACGACAACGGCGGCATCGTCAAGAAACTGCGCGGCAAGAAGGTGCACCTGGTGGCCATTGCCGGCGCCGATGCCGGCACCTTCCAGCGCCACGGCTATGGCGAAGCGATGCGCGTGCAGATCGAGCACGGCATCTTCGACTACTGCGGCGCCGAAGTGCTCAGCTCGACCCTGCTCGAAGACAGCGAAGGCCCCGCCGCCGCACTGCTGCTGCCCAGCGCCCGGCAGCTGGGCGAGCAACTGTTCGACGCCGCCCCATTGCGAGGCATCCAGCGACCCGGCTAATATTGAGAACGATTCACACTCACACTTGGATGTCAGCCGTTGGACAGCACGTCGACCCGCAAGCTGGGCTTTTTCTTCAGCGACCACCACCGCTGGCTGCTCCAACACATCCACAAGCGCCTGCGCAACCGCGCCGACGCCGAGGACACCGCCGCCGAAGCCTTCTGCCAGATGCTCGGCGCGCGCGTGGACCCCGACAGCATCGCGCAACCGCGCGCCTACCTCTCGACCATCGCGCGGCGCTTGATCTTCGATCGCCACCGCCGCCGCCAGCTCGAACAGGCCTACCTCGAGCGCCTGGCGCAGCTGCCTGAGCCGGTGGCCCCCAGCGCCGAAGAGCAACTGCTGCTGATCGAGGCGCTGGTGGCCATCGACCAGGTGCTCGACGGCCTGCCCGCCATCGTCAAGGCGGCCTTCCTGTACAGCCAGCTCGATGGCATGAGCTATGTCGACATCGGCGCCAGGCTGCAGATCAGCGAACGCACCGTCAGCCGCTACATGAAGCAGGCCCTGCGCCAGTGCTACCTGTGCGAGGTGCAGCCGTGAGCCGCGGCAAGCTCGACGCGGTCAGCGAACAGGCCATCGACTGGATGGTGGCGCTCAACGCCCGCACCCCCGACGACGCCCTGCTGCAACGCCTGGCCCACTGGCTGCAGCAGGACCCGGCCCACCAGCAGGCCTGGGAGCGCCTGCAGCGCCGCCTGGGCAAGCCGGTCGCCACCTTGCGCGCCCTGGAGCAACGCGCCCCGGGCCAAGCCGCCGAGGCGCGCCAGGTGTTGCTGCAGCCCACCCACTCGCGGCGTGACGTGCTCGCGGCGCTGGCCAGTGTCGGGCTGTTCGGTGGCACCCTGTGGGGCGGCTGGCGCAGCGACACGGCGCAGAACTGGCTGGCCGACCTGCATACCGGCAGTGGCGAGCGCCGCAGTTTCACCCTCGCCGACGGCAGCCGCCTGAGCCTCGACAGCGCCAGCGCCGTAGACCTGTATTTCGACGCCGGGCAGCGCCTGCTGGTGCTGCGCCGTGGCCAGTTGCTGATCGAGGTTGCCGCCGACCCCCGCCGCCCCTTGCGCGTGCGCACTGCCCAAGGGCAGGCCCAGGCCCTGGGCACGCGTTTTCTGGTCAGCCAGGAAGCCACTGCCACGCGGGTCGTGGTGCTCGAGCACAGCGTGCGCACCAGCCTGCCCGACGGCCAATGGCTCGACCTGCAACAGGGCCAGGCGGCGCTGCTGCACGGCAACGCCATCGAAGCGCTGGCTGATGAGCAACAGCAGCGCGCCGCCTGGCTGGATGGCCGCCTGGAAGTGCTCGACGAACCGCTGCAGGCAGTGATCGATGCCCTGCGCCCGTACCAGCGCGGCTACCTGCGGCTGGCGCCTGCGGTGCGCAACCTGCGGGTGCAAGGCGTATTCCCCCTCGACCAGCCCCGGCAAGCCCTGCAGGCGCTGGCCGAAAGCCTGCCGATCAGCGTCGAGCACTATGGCCCGTGGCTGACCCTGATCGGCCCTGCGCAAAAATAATCATGAAAATCATTATCAAGCGTGTCCGGTTTTCATTTCTCGTTGCACCTATCTCCTGACAAGCCAACACAATCGGGAGAATTCCGTGCACAACCTCTGGCCCCGCGCCCTGCCCCTGGTCGCCGCCCTCACCAGTTTCCACGCCCTTGCCCAGGCCCAGGCCCTGGCGTTCGACCTGCCGCCCGCAAGCCTGGCCACCACCCTCAACCGCATTGCCAGCCAGAGCGGCACCATCATCGCCCTGGAACCTGCGCTGGTGCGGGGCAAGCAGGCCCCGGCCGTGGTCGGCCAGATGAGCGCCGAGCAAGCCATGCAAGCGGCCCTGGCCGGCAGCGGCCTGCAATTGCGCGTGAGCAGCAGCGGGCACTTCAGCGTGGCCCCGGCCAGCCAAGGCGGTGATGCACTGGAGCTGGGGAGCACCAGCATCACCGACGACTACCTCGACGCCACCAGCGAAGGCAGCGGCTCGTATGCCGCCCGTGCGGTCACCCTGGGCAAGGGCACCCACAGCCTCAAGGAAATCCCCCAGTCGATCACGGTGATTACCCGCAAGCAGCTCGATGACCAAGGCATCACCGACCTGCAGGACGCCCTCAACCACACCACCGGCATCGTCGGCGCCCAGGGCATCGGCCCGGGCGTGGTGGTGACCTCGCGCGGCTTCCAGATCGACGACTGGCAATACGACGGCGTGCCGATCCCGCGCAACAACTACTCGCTGGGCAACTGGGCGACCCAGGACCTGGTGTTCTTCGACCGCGTCGAAGTGCTGCGCGGCGCCTCGGGCCTGCTGCAAGGCACCGGCAGCCCGGGTGGGGCGATCAACCTGGTGCGCAAGCGCGGCCAGGCCACGCCGACCGTGAGCGTCACCGGCAAGGCCGGCAGCTGGGACCACTACGGCCTGCAACTGGACGCCGGCGGCCCGCTGACCGACGACGGCCGGGTGCGCGGCCGGATGGTCGCCGACGAGGACCAGAGCGACAGCTTCATCGATTACCAGTGGGGCAAGTCCCACTCCTTGTATGGCGCGCTGGACATCGACCTGAACGACGCCACCACGGTGGGCGGCGGCATCAGCTACAACCGCCAGCAGTCGCGGCCAATGCTGCGCGGCATCCCCCGCTATGCCGACGGCAAGCCGGTCGACCTGCCACGCTCGACCTTCACCGGCGCCCGCTGGAGCCGCGCCGAAACCGACGTCACCACCTACTACCTGGACCTGGAGCACCGTTTCAACGACGACTGGGCGTTCAAGGCCGCCGCCGTGCGCATGGACGAAACCAACACCTCCACGCACCAGCGCGTGCAATCCACCGGCCAGGGCGTGAAAGCCGATGGCAGCGGTATCACCTACGCCGACTGGATCACCGATTTTCACAACACCAAGCTGGGCCTGGACATGAACCTGGTCGGCCACTTCGACGCCGGCCCCCTGGCCCACGAGATCACCGTCGGCGGCAACTACTCCAAGCTGACCTCCGACGACGCCTACTGGCGCAACTTCGACGCCTCCGGCGACAGCCTCTTCGACATCGACCACCACCGCCCCGAGCCCAGCCGCGACAGCCTGCTCGACGGCAAGCTGGCACGCGCCAACAAGGCCAGCTACGACATCCGCCAGAAGGGCCTGTATGGCGTGTGGCGGGTCAAGCCCAGCGACGACCTGACCCTGATCGTCGGCTCGCGGGTCAGCTGGTTCGACTACAGCTGGGACTCGATCGACTTCGACAGCCATAGCGACCCTGGCACCCGCTACCCCACCAGCCGCATGACCGAGACCGGCGAAGTCACGCCCTACGCAGGTTTCGTCTATGACCTGACCCGCGAATGGGCCTGGTACGCCAGCTACACCGACGTGTTCGTGCCGCAGACCGAACGCGCGGTGAACAACCAGCCGCTCAAGCCGGTGATCGGCAGCAACTACGAGACGGGCCTGAAGGGCGAGCTGCTCGATGGCCGGGTCAACGCCTCGCTGGCGCTGTTCCGCTACGACCAGGAAAACCGCGCCGTCACCGACGTGGCCTCAGGTTTTGCCTGCGATGACTGGTACTGCTCCACCGCCGCCGGCAAGGTGCGCAGCCAGGGCATCGAAGCCGAGATCAGCGGCGAGGTGCTCAGCGGCCTGCAGCTGTTTGCCGGCTACACCTACAACACCACCAAGTTCCTCGACGACCCGGAGGAAGAAGGCCGCGTGTTCAGCCAGTGGACGCCCAAGCACATGCTGCGCGCCTGGGCCGACTACACCCTGCCGCTGGACGGCCAGCGCTGGAGCACGGGCCTGGGCTTCACCACCCAGAGCCACACCCTGGGTTACGAGCGCACCTACACCGTGCCCGGCTACACCGTGTGGAGCGCGCGCCTGGCCTACCAGCTGACGCCTGAAGTAAGCCTGGCGGTCAACGGCAACAACCTGTTCGACAAGAAGTACTGGGTGGCCGGCTTCAACCAGCTCAACGGCAGCAACAACTACGGCGAGCCGCGCAACTTCATGTTCACGGTCAAGTACACGCCCCAGTTTTGATCCGCTCTCATGCCGTCAACGGCCACTGCGCCAGCGGCCAGTACTGGCCTTTGCGCGACTCGAAGAGCGTGAAGTGCCGGGCCGTCAGGAAAAAGTCGGGCGCCACCGTGGCTTCCGGCGCCTGGCCGCGAAACTCGCGGGACAGGGTCAGGTGCGGGCGGTATTCACGGGCCTGCTCGGCAAAGCCCATGGGCAGCAGCGCCTGCTGCAGCCCATAGACCAGTTGGCGCAACGCCGGCGGCGCCTCTTGCGGCTCCAGCACCAGCACATTGGCCCGTGGCCAGGCCTTCAACTGGTCGAGCAGCAGGCGCAGCGGCGCGCCCGGGCGGGCGATGTTGTCCACCGCGGCGCAGATCGCCGGCACCTGGGCGGCGTCCACATCGCCCAGAAACAGCAAGGTCAGGTGGAAGTTCTCGCTCGCCACCGGCTTGCCGCTGCGCAGGTTCAGGCCGCGCCGCCACTGGGCCAGCGCCCGGCGCTGGGCATCGGCAACCGGCAAGGCGAAGAACAGCCGCTTGAAGGGGGCGCCGCTGGGGCGCATGGCCTGAACCATGGTTGCTCCTCGTACTAAAACGTTTGTGCAGTCTGTAGGGCATTACACCTAAGTCGCCCGTCAATCGGCCAACAATATCTACAAACTCGCCCCATGATTGTTTATGCTGGCGGGCTTATGCCATGGCGCATGGCCATTTTTCGACAAAGAATCGTCCATGAAAATTGCACTCGTACTGATCTTCGTCCTCTCGATCGCCTATGTTCACCTGCGCGGTCGGGTACGTCACAAGCTGACTCGCCAGCTGGGTGATCACTCAAGCTTCCTGGCCCCGGTCAACAGCTTCCTCTACCTGTTCTCCAAGCACCCGGCCAAGCCCTACCTGCCGGTGCAAGCCTTCCCCGAGCTGCAGCCGCTGCAGGACCATTGGCAGGAAATTCGCGAGGAAGCCCAGCGCCTGCTGCATGTGGGCGAGATCAAGAAGTCCGACAATTATGACGACGTCGGCTTCAATTCGTTCTTCAAGACCGGCTGGAAGCGCTTCTACCTGAAGTGGTACGGCGAAAGCCACCCGTCGGCGATGACCCTGTGCCCGCGCACCACCGAGCTGCTGCAGGGCATCGGCACGGTCAAGGCGGCGATGTTCGCCACCCTGCCGCCAGGCGCCAAGCTGGTGCGCCACCGCGACCCGTATGCCGGCTCCTACCGCTACCACCTGGGCCTGGACACGCCGAACGACGATGGCTGCTACATCGACGTGGACGGCGAGAAGTATTCCTGGCGCGACGGTGAGGGTGTGGTGTTCGACGAAACCTACATCCACTACGCCGCCAACACCACCGAGCACAACCGCATCATCCTGTTCTGCGACGTCGAGCGCCCGCTCAAGTACCGCTGGGCCACCGCGTTCAACCGCTGGTTCAGCCGCAACGTGATGGCCGCGGCGGCAGCGCCGAACGATGCCAACGACAAGACCGGCGGCATCAACCGCCTGTTCACCCGCATCTACAAGATCCGCGAGCGCGGCAAGGCGCTGAAGAAGCGCAACCGCATGCGCTACTACCTGGAGAAATGGCTGGTGGTGGCGGCGCTGGTGCTGGTGTTCGTCTATATCTGATTGGCTGTGCCGGCCTCTTCGCGGGGCAAGCCCGCTCCCACAGGTACACCACAGTTCTCAAAGACTGTGCAATACCTGTGGGAGCGGGCTTGCCCCGCGAAGAGGCCGGCATTGACACACCACCTTCCATCTTCGACTAGCCTCATAGCTCCACTCGCAACCTCCCCAAGGTGAAGACGATGAGCATGATGGACTGGGACGCCTACCGTAAGCAGTTGATGGCCGGCATCGGCGATCTCAAGCAGTTGTCCCCCGACACCGTGGCCGGCTACATGACCGCCAGCGGCGCCGGTGCCAAGACCAACCACCTGGATGCCAAGACCCGCGAGCTGATCTCCCTGGCCGTGGCCGTCACCACCCGCTGCGACGGCTGCATCGCCGTGCATTCGCAGCAGGCGCTCAAGCAAGGCGCCACCCGTGAAGAAATCGCCGAGGCCCTGGGCGTGGCCGTGGCGATGAATGCGGGTGCCGCGCTGGTCTACTCGGCCCGCGCCATGGACGCGGTGGGCAAGGCCGGCGGTTGAGCCCCCTGCGGCGTCGCCGCCCTTGCGCGACGGCGCCGCGCCTCTCAGACTTGGCGCCCTAGCCCCCACAGGTACCGCCATGATTCACATCCGCCCCATGACGCCCGACGACTTCGCGCGTTTCTGGCCCACCTTCCAGGCCATCGTCCAGGCCCGTGAAACCTACGCCTACGACCCGGCCCTGAGCCTGGAACAAGCCCGCCAGCTGTGGCTGGAGCTGCCCATGCACACGCTGGTGGCCGAAGCCGACGGTGAACTGCTTGGCAGCTACTACCTCAAGGCCAATGCCGCCGGCCCCGGTGGCCATGTCGGCAACTGCGGCTACATGGTCGCCGAGGCCGCCCGTGGCCGTGGCGTGGCGCGCCTGATGTGCGAGCACTCGCAGAAGCTGGCGCGCCAGGAAGGCTTCCTGGCGCTGCAGTTCAATTCGGTGGTGGCCAGCAACGAAGCGGCCGTGGCGCTGTGGCACACGCTTGGTTTCGACACCGTTGGCCGCCTGCCCAAGGCGTTTCGCCACGCCCGCCTGGGCCTGGTGGACTGCCTGGTGATGTACAAGTGGCTGGCCGACGAGCCGGTGGTGGAGAAACCACCGCTGCTGATCGGCCGCAAGAACATCGAGGCCCGGGTTTCGCGGCGGCGCGGACGCTAGGTTTCAGCAGGCCTTGGAGGCCTCGCACACGCGGTGATAGGCACGGTTGAAATACACCAGCCCATCATCGGCGCCGCCGTGGCGGATTTCCTCGATCTGGCAGTAGAAGATGCTGTGCGAGCCCACCTCGTGCACCTGGACGATGCGGCAGTCGAAGTTCACCAGCGCTTCGTGCATCACCGGCGCGCCGCTCTGCAGCACGGTCCAGTGGGTGGTGGCAAAACGCTCTTCC
This sequence comes from Pseudomonas sp. UBA6315, assembly GCF_002438125.1. NCBI lineage: Bacteria > Pseudomonadati > Pseudomonadota > Gammaproteobacteria > Pseudomonadales > Pseudomonadaceae > Pseudomonas > Pseudomonas sp. UBA6315. Next base: position 17,610 of record NZ_DJTF01000183.1, on the reverse strand, counting down.
ATGCTCAGGTGGCGGTTGGCAAAGGCCCCCGACAGGTCCTGGTGGGTGCCAGCCAGCACGTTCACGCACAGCGCACCATTGGCCTTGAACTGCTCGTTGGAATACGAGGCGCGGTTCATGCACACCAGCAAGGTCGGCGGTGCGTCGGTGACGCTGCACACCGCCGAGGCGGTGAAGCCGAAGCGCCCGGCAGGGCCATCGGTGGTGATCACCGACACGGCGCCACCGAGCATGGCCATCGCGTTGCGAAATTGGGTTACGTCAACCATGGTCATGCTCCTCAGATATCCAGCACCAGCTTGTTGGACTTGGCCCGCGAACAGCACACCAGGATCTGGTCGTTCGCGGCTTTTTCTTCATCGGTCAGGTACACGTCGCGGTGGTCCGGCTCGCCTTCGAGCACTTCGCACATGCAGGTGCCGCACACGCCCTGCTCGCACGAGATGTCGATCTTGATGCCGACCTGGGCCAGGGCCTCGAGGATGCTCTGGCCCTCGGCCACCTGCACGGTCTTGTTGCTGCGCGCGGCGACCACTTCGAAGCTGGCGCCACTGGCATCCACCTCGACCTGGAAGTACTCCTTGTGGATGTGGTCCTCGGCGTAGCCCTGCTGGCGCGCGCCGCCGATCACCCAGTCCATGAAGCCCGACGGCCCGCAGGTGTAGACGTGGGTGCCGGCCTGGGCGGCGCCCAGCACCGCAGGCAGGTCCAGGCGCTGGGCCGCGTCTTCGTCGTCGAAGTGGGTGGCCACCCGCCCGGCGAAGGGCGCACTGGCCAAGGCCTCGAGGAAGGCGCTGCGGCTGCGCGAACGCCCGCAGTAATGCAATTCGAAATCGGCGCCCTGCTGGTGCAGGGCATGGGCCATGGCGATCATCGGCGTGATGCCGATGCCGCCACCGAGCAGGATCGAGCGGCGCGCATCGGGAGCCAGCGGGAACAGGTTGCGCGGCGCGCTGATCTGCACCTCGCGCCCTTCCACCAGCACCTCGTGCACCCCCACCGAGCCGCCACGGGAGGCTGGGTCTTTCAGCACCCCCAGGCGATACAGCGAAGCGTCCGCTGGGTCGCTGCACAGCGAGTACTGGCGCACCAGGCCCGGGGCCACGTGAATGTCCACGTGCGCCCCCGCCTCGAAGGCAGGCAGCGCGGCGCCATCGGCCCGGCCCAAATCGAGGACCAGCACATCGGCCCCCTGGATCTCGCGCTTGCGCACGATCACGTTCAACAGTTGTTCGTTCATCAGCGGTGTCCTGTAGTGATTCATCGCATGTACAGGCCGCCGTTCACGTCCCAGGTCGCCCCGGTGGTGAAGTAGGCCTCGGGGCGCGCCAGTTGCACGATCAGGTCGCCAAGAAAATCCGCATCGCCCAGGCGCTGCACCGGGATGTTCGCCAGCAGCCCCGGCAGGCGCTCGGCCGGCACCGCGGCATGCACCGCCGGCGAGTCGATCGGGCCTGGGGCGATGGCATTGACGGTGACGCCGCGGGCGGCGAATTCCTTGGCGAAGACCTTGGTCAGGGTGACGATCGCCCCCTTGCTCGCCGCGTAGTGCGCGCCGGTGGCGGTGCCGCCGTTCTGCCCGGCCAGCGAGGCCATGTTGATGATCCGCCCGTAGCCGCGCTCGGCCAGGTGCGCGCCGAATACCTGGCAGCCGAGGAACACGCTGCGCAGGTTCAGGCCGACCACCGCGTCGAACTCCTCCGGGCTGATCTGCATCAGCGGCGTGGTCTTGGTCACCGCCGCGTTGTTGACCACCACGTGCAGGGCGCCGAAGTGCTCCAGCACCTGGGCCAGGGCCTGCTCGAAGTCCGCCTTGCTGGCGACGTCGAGCTTGACTGCCAAGCTACGGCCGCCCTGCCCTGCGAGCTGCTCGGCCGTGGCCTGGGCCAAGGCCAGGTCGCGGTCCGAGACCACCACGTTGAAGCCTGCGGCGAGCAGCCGGGCGCAGAAGCGCCGGCCCAGCCCCTGCCCGGCCCCGGTTACCAATGCAACTTGGTTCATGGCCGGGCCCTCAGAGGATGTAGCCGATACCGGCAAGGGTATCGTCGCTGTTGATCAGGCTGATCACCTTGCGCGCGATCTTGAACCCACCCTCGGCGCGCACCAGGGTGTAGGTCAGGTCGGCGGTGTAGTGCTTGAGGCTTTCCTTGCGGAACTCGCGGATGTTCTGCGCGGCGCGCACGGTCACGTTGACCCCGTCATCGCCGAGCACGCGAATGCGCGAGATGCTGCGCACGGTGCGCGGCTGCGGGCTGGTGGAAATCGACTCGCCGCCAATCAGCCGCTGCACGCGCAGGCGGCGCATGTGGTGGTCGTCGTAGGCGTAGTTGAGGGTGTTCTCGTAGTCGGTTTCCTTCGGGTTGATCGGGATGATGTACGTCCCCTTCGCGGTCCATTGCGCCAGCCACGCTTCGTACTCGCCGTGGTCGAGCATGTCGCCTTCCTGCCAGATGAACGCGGTGACTTCGTTGAGTAGGTTGAGGTTCATCACTTGGTCTCCGCGCTCATCATCTTTTTCCACTGCTGGTACGCCGCGCGCATGCCGGTTTCGGCACTCACGTCGGAAACCAGGCCATCTTCGCTGGCACGCTCGCCGGGCAAGCCACGGTTGAGCATGATCCACAGGTTCTCGCCGGCACTGGCGCCCTTTTGCACGCGCTCCCAGGCCTCGGAATCGTCCGGGGTACCAAAGCCCATCGGGCCCTGGAAGTGCTCGTGCAGGCGCAGGCGGTAGCGGTTGGCCGCCGCCGGGCCGCCGTCCATGGTGATCACCGAGTGGTGGATCTCGGTCTCGGTCACCGAAATCGGCTGCAGCACGCGGAAGAACGCCATCGAGCAGGCCACGTTGGGGAACAGGTTGAGGTTGAAGCCCGACCCGCCCACCGCACGCACGATGCGCCGCACCTGCGGCTCGTCGATGCCCTCGTCGCGCAGCTCGGCGGCCAGCGCTTCGAAGCGCTCGGGGATCGGCTTGTCGAGGTCGGCTTCCAGGTCGACCAGCTCGGGGATCATCACCATCACGCTGTGGCCGTTGCCCAGGTCCTCGACGTAGCCGGGGCCTTTGACGAAGTCGAACAGCTCCAGGGTCTGTTCATCCACCGACGACAGGAAGCTCTTGTGCACCAGCGGGAAGTGGTAGGCGTCGGTGGTGTTCTCCAGCTGGATCTTCCAGTTGCCGGGGAAGCGGAAGCGGTGCTCGCCCGGCACCTTGATGCCGTAGCCCGCGCCCTGCTTCATGAACAGGTCCATCCACTTTTTCGCAGCGCCCAGGAAGTCTTCCAGCGGCTCGATGTCGTCCTTGAAGGTGGCGAAGATCATCCCGGCGTAGCTTTCGGTACGCAGGCTGACCAGCGGCAGCTCGGCCTTGTCCAGGCAGTCGCCGTAGCTTTCCGGGTGCGGCACGCCGCGCAGCGAGCCGTCCAGGGCATAGCCCCAGCCGTGGTAGGGGCAGACGAAGCTGTTGGTCTTGCCCTTCTTGTGTTCGCACACCGTGGCGCCGCGGTGGCGGCAGCGGTTGAGCAGCACGTTCACCGCCTTCTTGCGGTCGCGCACGACGATCACCGGCTGCTTGCCGATGTAGGTGGTCTTGTAGCTGCCGGCCTCGGGGATCTCGCTCTCGTGGGCGACCCAGATCCAGGTGCTGTGGAAGATCTTTTCAAGCTCGGCGTCGAACAGCGCCGGGTCGGTGTACAGCGAGGTGTGGACGCGGTCTGGCTGCACCAGCTCGGCCGGGTCGACGCTCAGGTTGACGGCGGGAATCAGGTTGGTCACGGATAAGTCCTCTTCTCAGGCGCGCTGGATGATCAGTTCGCGGCCGACACGGGCCTCGACCTTGGCATAGCGCCACAGCTTGTACGGCCCCTCGCCCACGGCGGTGGTGCGGAACAGGTTGCAGGCGGCGTGCACGGTCTGGATGTCCGGCACATCGGCCAGCAGGTAGGTGGTCCAGGGGAAGCCATCGGACGGGCCGACCATGCCCTGGTCGTCGTCCATGTTGCCCAGCACGTTCACCCCGGGCAGGTCGTGGATGGCGTTCCACATCGCGCTGAAGGCGGCCCACACCTGCAGTTGCTCCTCGCGCGCGGCGTCGAAGAAGTTCTGGTTGATGCCCATGCAGAACAGCACGCGCAAGGCTTTGTTATCGCTCATGACTGGTATCCCGAGAGTTACAGGTAGCCCGGAAGGGGCTGTTTGCCGAAGAACATCGCCCCGGCGTTCTGGTAGGTGACGTCGCCCATGAAGGCGTGCTGGGTGACCACCTGCGCATCGTTGACGCAGCGGGCCAGCGGGCTTTCGTTGTAGATGCCGGTCATGCCCGACAGCAGCTGCGCGCTGCGCGCCACTTCCGCGGCAACGCGCGCGGCATGGGTGGAGGACAGGCGCAACAGGTTGGTGACCTCGATCGGCACCGGGTCGCCGGCCAGCACGTGCTGCCAGGCGCGTTCGATCGATTCGTAGAAGAACGCCCGGGCCGAACGCAGCGCGGCCTCGGCCTTGGCCACATCGACCTGGGCCAGCGGCCGGTCGGCCAGGGCCGGGGCGCCGGTGACCGAAATGCGCCCGCTGGCCATGCCCGACAGCTCGTCGAGGGCGGCGCGGGCAATGCCCAGGCCGACCACCGACAGCACCTGGGTGGCGAACGACAGCGACGGGTAGCGGAAGAACGGCTCGTCCAGGTTCGGCTTGCCGCCGCGCACGAAGGTCCACTGCTCGCCCACCACCACATCCTCGACCAGCAGGTCGTGGCTGCCGGTGCCGAGCAGGCCGACGGTGTCCCAGGTTTCTTCGATGCGCGCCTGGCTGCGCGGCAGCACCGCCAGGCGCGGCAGGTCGAGCTTGTCGCCGTTGCGCGGGGCGATGCCGACGCCAACGATGTCGGCGCCCATGGAGCCGCTGGAGTACTTCCAGCGGCCATTGACCTTGAAGCCACCGGCAACGATCTCGGCCGGCTGCGGCGGGAAGATGCCGCCGGCGAACACGGTGTCGGGGCTGTTGCCGTAGATCTGGGCGATGGTCTCCAGCGGCAGCGCCGCCAGGTACACCGGGCTCATGCCGAAGCTCGCCACCCAGCCGGCGGAGCCGTCGGCGTGGGAGATGCGCTCGACCATCTCGCAGAACTCGCCGGGCGAGCATTGCAGGCCGCCGAAGCGTTTGGGCACCAGGGCACGGTAGACGCCGTGGGCCTTGAAGGCATCGATCACGTCGCGGGAAATATGGCGTTGGCGATCGAACTCACCCAGACGGGCTCGATCACGAACCCCGTCCAGCAAAGCCTCGAAGGCAGGGCCACTGGCAAGCGCCGACTCGGGCGCAGCACGCAGGCAAAGCGAATCCATGGACTTTCTCCGTCTCAGGCGCGGTGTTGTGGTTCTGGCAGGTGTCGGTGGGCAGGAGGCGAAATGGCAGGGCTCGCTGCAGCAAGGTAGCGGCCATGCAAGGGGGCGAAGGCGGGATCGTGCGGCATGTTCTGTCTCTCTTGTTTTGGGTGCCGGTGACAAAAATCTGCGGTCAATTACGTGAATTGTCAATTGATTTTTCACGCTTAAAATCGCATTTTTTCGACGGACGAATGCCCGACCAGCACCGCAAAACAAGGCTATCTATCTGATTTTTATCGGCTTTAAAGATGAATTTCGAAGCAGCTGGCTAGCCAAAAAAACTAACCAGGCCTGGCGATATGTCGAAAAATTTTTAATACACTTTTCACATGATTTCGGAGATAAAAAAGCTGGTGTAGCATGGCTGGGCATCGCGCCCACAAGAACAATCAGAACAGCACCCCCGCCATGCCTGGCGTGCACACCCCGAGGTCGAGGCCATGCCCACCCGCCCCATCGAACTGCAGGATCACCGCCTGCGCTACCTGCACCTGAGCCACGACAAAGGCTCCATGCGCGCCGCCGCCGAAGCCCTGGGGGTCGCCACCTCCTCGGTCAGCCGGCAGATCGCCCGGCTCGAAGCGGAACTGGGCATCGAGCTGGTGCGCCCCGACACCCACCGCATCAGCCTGACCCACGCCGGCGAGGCCGCGGTGGACTACTACGTCGAGCGCCAGCGCCAGCACAGCCAGTTGCTCAGCCGCCTGGACGCCCTGCGCCAGCAGCAGCAGGCCTCGACGGTGATCGCCATCGGCGAAGGCCTGCTCGGGGCGCGGGCGATCAATGCGCTGCAGGGCTTTCTCCAGGCCCATGGCGCGCACAAGGCCGAGATCATCAGCGCGCCTTCGCTGGAGGTGCAGCGCCTGGTGATGAGCGACCAGGCCCACCTGGGCGTGGTGTTCGCGCCCAGCCCCACGGCCTGCCTGAGCCGGCTGTTCAGCCTGGCCCAGCCGCTGCGCCTGATCGTGCACCGGGACAGCCGCCTGGCCGAACGCAGCCGGGTCAGCCTCGCCGACATCGCCCGCGAGTCGCTGGTGCTGCCCGGCGCCAACTTTCGCGTGCGCGAGCTGGTGGACGACGCCTGCCAGGCGCAGGGGGTCGCGATCGTGCCGACGCTGACCTCCAACTCGCTGGCGGTGATCCTCGATTTCGTCCGCTCGGGCCTGGGCGCGACCTTGCTCGCCGAGCTGCCGATCATCGACGAACTCAAGGGCGGCACCTTCAAGGCGCTGGCGGTCGACTGCGCGCAGATGAACGCCACCGACATCCAGGTCGTCACCCGCCGCGGCCGCACCCTGGACGACCTGAGCCGGGCGCTGGCGACCGAAATGGCCAAGGCCATGCGCAAGGTGCTGTGACCTTCGGCCAGGTCGTTGCGCTAAACGCAACGACTTTGCCCGCCCCTGTCATTGAGCCACCTGCGCTGGCCCATTAGCGTTGCTGTCGTGCACCGCACACCCAAAACAACAAGAACAACGTGACAGACAAGCAGGCAACCGACCTGCGGCCCTTCCTGCCCAGTTGCATCACTGCCCCGGTCTTGTCCTGATCACACCTCCAGGAATACCCCCATGGAACTGCGATGGCCCCTGCGTGCAAAACCGTTGTGCCTGTGCCTGGCGTGCGCCCTCCCCCAGGTCGGCCTGGCCGACCTGGTCGATGACAGCCACCTCTCGCTGAATATCAAGAACCTCTACCTGAACCGCAACTACACCCAGCACGATGCCCCGGCGTCCAAGGCCGGCAACTGGTCCCAGGGCTTCGACCTGCAGTTCGAGTCCGGCTACACCGACACCCCGGTGGCGGTCGGCCTGGACCTTGACGGGCAATACGCCGTGCGCCTGGACGCCACCGGCAACGACGGCTCGCTGCCCTACAGCCGCCACCGCCAGAAAACCTCCGACGACTACAGCCGTGGCGGCGCCACGCTCAAGTTCAAGTACGCCAAGAGCGTGCTCAAGGTCGGTGACCAGCGGCCGTTCTACCCGGTCGCCTCCAACGACCCGAGCCGCCAGCTCGATACCATCTACCAGGGCGCGGTGATCGAATCGCGCGACATCGACAAGCTGACCCTGGTCGGCGGGCGGTTCTGGTCGATCGTCACCCGCGAGTCGTCCAACCACGAACGCCTGTACCGCTACGGCACCAGCGACAGCCAGGACAGCGACGGCCTGGACTTCGCCGGCGCCACCTATGCGCTCACCCCCGACCTGCAAGGCAGCTACTTCCACGGCGTGCTCAACGACATCTACAAGCAGGATTACGCCGGCATCAAGCACACCCTGCGCTTTGCCGACGGCTACCAGCTCAAGACCGACATCGGCTACTTCAACAACCAGGAAGACGGCGCCGCACGCAGCGGCCCGGTGGACAACCGCGCCTACTACGGCCTGGTGAGCGTGGAAAAGAGCGGCCACACCGTCGGCGTGGTCTACCAGCGCATGACCGGTGACACGGTGTTCCCGACCCTGAACGGCTACGTGCCGCAGCTGTGGCTGCCGAACTGGGGCAGCATCCCGTTCCTGCGCCCGGACGAGCGCAGCTGGTCACTGCGTTACGGCTACAACTTCGCAGCCCTGGGCGTCCCGGGCCTGAAGCTGTTCACCCGCTACACCCGGGGCACCGATGTGGACCGCGGCGCGGGCCTTGACCGCGACCAGGAAAGCGAGCGCGACATCATGCTCAACTACGTGGTGCAAAGCGGCCCGCTCAAGGACCTGGCCTTCGACCTGAAGAACATCCACACCCAGCAGAAGTACGGCGCCGACTACGACGAATACCGGCTGATCACCTCCTACACCTGGAAGTTCTGGTAGCCGCCGCTCACCGTTTTTGCCCGGGCCTTTCCGTGCGGGGAGGGTTCGGGCGCTTTTATTGCAAACCAAGGAACCACCGCCATGTCCGACCTTTACGAACTGCTGCGCTTCACCCTGCGTGTGCGCACCCAGGCTATGGCCCTGCCGCGCCTGCAGGCCGCTTTGCAGGAGGCCGGCGACGGGGTCGAGCTGGTCGGCTGCTGGCTCTCGGAAATCGGCCCGCAAAACACCATTGCCGTGCTGCGCCGCTTCACCGATGCCCAGGCCCAGGCCAGCGAACGCCAGCGCGTGCTGCTCGCCAGCGATGCCTTCGGCATCGGCGAGTTCATCCTCGAGCAGCACATCGACGACTACCGCCTGTTCCCCTTCCTGCAGCCACTGACGCCCGGCAAGCACGGGCCGTTCTTCGAGCTGCGCGAGTACGACCTGGTGACCTCGGGCCTGGCCCCGACCCTGGCCGGCTGGCGCAAGGCCGTCGGCCCGCGTACCGGGGCTGACTACTCCCAGGTGTACGCGGCGTTCTACGCCACCAGTGGCCGCGTGCCCCGCTACCTGCACATCTGGCCCTACGCCAGCCTCGAACAACGCCTCGACGTGCGCACCCGCGCCGTGCGCGATGGGGTGTGGCCGCCGGAAAACTCGGCACCGCAACTGCAGAAGATGCAGTCGGTGGTGTACCTGCCCGCGCCCTTCTCGCCGCTTGCCTGAAGCCGCGATTGCCCAGGCGTGCCAACCTCTTGGCGCTGCCTGCCAATTGCCCGCGCAGGCATACCGTTGCCGCTGCCGCCCCGGTAGCCTGCCGCGAGCCCAATTCGCGTCGCGGAAAACAACGACATGACCAACGCCTTGAGCATCCATAACAAGATCACCCTGCTCGCCAGCCTGTGCCTGGCCACCGTTGTCGTACTGCTCACCACCCTTGCCCTGGCCCAGCGCCAGGCCAGCGAGGACCAGGCCAAGGCCAGTGCCAGCGACATGCTGCTGGCCGCGGCGCGGCAGAACCTGCGCGCCGAAGGCCAGGCCCAGGCGCTGCAGATCCAGCAGGGCTTCGCCCGCGCCTACACCTTCGCCGAAGGCGTCGGCCGCCAGGTCATGCACCTGCGCGAGCGCGCCGCCGGCGGCCAGGTGCCTGCGGCAGAGCTGCGCAGCGACCTCACCCAGGTGCTGCACCAGGCCCTGGCCGGGCGGCCGGAGCTGCTGGGGCTGTTCATCACCTTCGACCGCAACGCCCTCGATGGCCGCGATGCCGACTTCGCCGGCCAGCTGGCACGGGGCAGCAACGACCAGGGCCGTTTCGCCCTGTACTGGCTGCAATCGGCCCCCGGCCAGCTGCAGGCCGTGCCAGGTGACGAACAACTGCTCGCCGACACCTCGCCCGGCCCCAGCGGCGCGCCGTTCAATGCCTTCTTCAGCTGCTCGCGCAAGGCCGCCAAACCCTGCCTGCTGGAGCCCTACGTCGACAGCTCCAGCGGCACCGCGCGGCTGGTCACCAGCCTGACCTTGCCGCTGCTCGACCAGGGCCGGGTGGTCGCGGTGATCGGCCTGGACATCGACCTGGGCGCGCTGCAGCGCGACGCCGAAGCCGCCAGCGCCGCGCTCTACGAGGGCCAGGGCGATATCGCCATCGTCAGCACCGCCGGCCTGCTGGCCGGTGACAGCCGCCACCCCGAGCGCCTGGGCAGCTTGCTCACGGCGCGCCACCCCGAACACGCCGCCGCCATGCTCGATGCCATTCGCGCAGGCCATGGGCAAACCTTCGAAGACGCCAGCGACATGCGCATGCTGGTGCCCATCCAGCCGCTGCCCGACGCCAGCCCCTGGGCCGTGCTGGTCAGCGTGCCCAAGGCCGTGCTGGGCGCCCCGGTAGCGGCGCTGCAAACGCAGATGCGCGCCCAGCGCCTGCGCAGCCTGGCGCTGCAGGTGGGCCTGGGCCTGAGCGTCGCGGTGCTCGGCGTGCTGATGATGTGGCTGACCGCCCGCAGCGTCAGCCGGCCGCTGCTGCATGTGGCCCAGGTGCTGGAGGACATCGCCGAAGGCGAAGGCGACCTGACCCGCCGCCTGGCCTACCCCGGCCGCGATGAGCTGGGGCGCCTGAGCCGCGCCTTCGACCGCTTCCTCGAACACCTGCAACCGGTGATCGCCCAGGTGCAGGCCGGGGTGCGCAACACCCGCGACACCGCCGACCAGTCGGCGCGCATCGCCAGCCAGACCAACGCCGGCATGCAGCAGCAACTGCGCGAGATCGAGCAGATGGCCGCCGCGCTGCAGCAGATGTCGGCCACGGCCCAGGCCTCGGCGCACAGCGCCGCCCAGGCTGCCGCCGCAGCGCGCAATGCCGACCAGGCCACCGGCGATGGCCTGCAGGTGATCGAGCACGCCAACGCCAGCATCCAGGCCCTGGCCCATGACATGAGCGACGGCATGCAGCGCCTGCACGCCCTGGCCAACAGCGGCGAGCAGATCGGCACGGTGATGGCGGTGATCTTGTCGATCGCCCGGCAGACCAACCTGCTGGCCCTCAATGCCGCCATCGAGGCTGCCCGCGCCGGGGAAGCCGGCCGTGGCTTTGCCGTGGTCGCCGACGAGGTGCGCGGGCTGGCCCAGCGCACCCAGGCCTCGGTGGAGGAAATCGGCGCCATCACCGACAGCCTGCGCACCGGCACCCGCGAGGTGACCCGCAGCCTGCAGCACAGCCACGAGCAGGCCCAGGCCAATGCCGAACAGGCGCGCCAGGCCCTGGATGCCCTGGCGCAGATTCGCCAGGCGGTCAGCGTGATCAGCGACATGAACGTGCAGATCGCCTGCGCCGCCGAACAGCAGCGCAGCGTCGCCGAAGAGGTCAACCGCAACGTCGAAGCGGTGCGCGATGTCACCGCTTCGCTGTCGGGCCAGGCCGAGCGCTCGGCCGGCATCAGCCAGCAGTTGAACGACCTGGCGTCAGAGCAGCAAGGGCTCATCCAGCGCTTCAAGGCCTGATGCGAAGTACGGCGCCAGGCCTGCCTGGCGCAGCCGCTGCACCAGCGCGGCCAGGCGCGCCTGGCGATAGGCCGGCACATCGATGTGCCGGTAGTCGTAGAAGCCCAGCCCTTCGCGCAGCCCGTTGCGCCCGGCGGCCATGTTGTCGCGCACGGCCTGCGCCGCCTGGTAGCGCTCGCCCAGGTGCTGGCTGAGGTAGGCCGAGGCGTGGTGGAGGATGTCGCCGCCGCCCCAGTCGATGAACTCCAGCAGCCCGAGCACCGAAAAGCGCGGGCCGAAACCGCTGCGCACCGCCAGGTCGATCTGCTCGGCACTGGCCACGCCCTCCTCGACCATGCGCGCCGCTTCGTTCATCACCAGCGCCTGCAGGCGCGGCACGATGAAGCCGGGCGCCGCGTTGCACACCACCGCCACCTTGCCGATGCCCTGCAAGGTCGCCAGCAGCTCGGCAAGCTTCGCCTCGCAGGTCTGCGCGCTGCGCGACACCTCCACCAGCGGCATCAGGTGCGCGGGGTTGAGCCAGTGCGCGTTGAGCAGGCGCTGCGGCGCCGACACCATCTGCGCAAGCTCGGTGACCAGGAAGGTCGAGGTGGTCGAGGCAATGATGCCGTCGGCCGGGGCATGCCGGTCGATCCAGGCCATGGCCTCGCGCTTGGCCGCCAGCATTTCCGGCACCGCTTCGAAGACCAGCCGGCAGCCCGCCAGGGCCGGCTCGCCTTGCGCTCGGGTGAGCAGTTGTATGCGCGCCAGCAGCTGTTCGGCCTGCACGCTACCGATCAGTTCCAGGGCGACCAGGCTGTGCGCCTCGGTTTCAAGATTGCGCCTGAGCGCCTGGAAATGGTCCGCCTGCGCCGCGCGCTGCTTGAGGTCGATCAGGCTCACCTGCAGCCCGGCCTGGGCAAAGGCCAGGGCGATGCCCTCGCCCATGCGCCCGGCACCGACCACGGCGATGTGCCGCAACGGGGCATTCATGGCGCCACCCCGCCGTGCAGCATGGCGGCCATCTGCGCCCGGTCGAGCGCCGCCAGGCCGAGGTTTTCCAGGGTTCGCCCTTCGCCGTACAGGTCGCGCCCGGTCAAGGCCGAGGCCAACGCCAGCAAGCCTTCGGCCACCGGGGTCGAGACGCCGGCCCAGCGCCCGACCGACACCAGCAGCGACAGGCCCAGGCGGGTGTCTTCGAGCATGTAGCGGTGCTGCTGCAGGTCGATCTTCTCGCGCCAGTCGCCGCTGTCGGTGAGCTTGCCGTGGGCGCCGCGGCCATACATCCACTCATCGCCCTGGTCGGTGTTGTAGTGGTCGGCCAGCGGGAAGTGCGGGGCCGGGTAACCGAGTGCCTCGCGCACGCGCATGCGTTCGGCGTCGAGCTGGTTGGTGACCCGGCGGATCGACGGCTGGGTGCCTTCGTTGTGGATGTCCCACGACTCGAAGTGCTCCAGGGGGCCGGCATTCATGAGGATCAGCGGCGGGTGGATGATCGGCCCGGCATTCATCAGCGCGCCGCTCAGGGCGTTCTCGATGGGCTCGACGCTGGGGTAGGCTTGGCGCAGCACGGCGAAGGCGTGGGCGGACAGCCGGCTGGGCAGCACGCCGGTGGGCAGGCGGGTGGCGTAGGCGCTGATCACCAGTTGGTCGGCGCCGTGCTTGCGCACCAGGTACGGCAAGGTGCCGGTTTCGGCGAAGGCGACTTCGGCGGCGTTGCCGCAGGCGTGCAGCGCCTTGGCGAACACATAGCTGCCAAAGGTGCCCGGCGGCAGGAACACCACCTGGCCATCGCGCAGCAACGGCGCCACCTCGGCGGCCAGCGCCGGATGGCTGGTGGAGGGCAGCGGGATGACGACCAGGTCCGCGCCTTCCAGGGCCTGGGCCAGGTCGGCGACCAGTGCAAAGCGCTCGCCCAAGGCGACCTGGCGGCGGCCGCGGTAGTCGCGCACGGTGAGGCTGCCAATCGCTTGCAGCGCCTGCAGCGCCGCCTGGTCGCGCCGCCACAGGCGGGTGTGGTGGCCGCGTTCGGCCATTTCGACGGCCGCTGCATAGCAGCCGTGGCCGCCGCCAAGGATCGTGACATTCATGGGGTTCGCTCCGCGTGTTGAAGGTAGGCCGATGCTAGCCAGCACCCAGCCGGCCCGCGCATCCGATCACGCAGGCAGGCTAGCGATTGCGCAGTTTCGTGTCGCAGGGCCGGCAGCCGAAGCGCTGGCGGTAGTGGCGGGTGAAGTGCGCGGGGCTGTTGATGCCAAAGCGCAGCAGCACCTCGGTCACGCTGCCCTCGCCGCGCTGCAGCGCCTGGTTGACCGCGAGCAGGCGCCGCTCGCGGATGTATTCGACCGGGGTCTGGCCGAGGAACTTGAGAAAGCCGGTTTGCAGGGTACGTACCGACACCCCGCTGAGCGCACACAGGGCTGCCAGGGTCAGCGGCTGGTCCAGGTGCGCTTCGATATGGTCGCGCGCCCGCCGCACGGGGCCGGGCAGCGGCGTGCTGGCCCCTTGGCAAAGCGCATCGGAATAGTTGTGCGGCAACTGGGTCAGCAGCAGTTGCACCAGGTGGTCGGCAAGGCCCTGGCGCAGGGGTGCCAGGTTCAGCTCCAGCGCCAGCAAGCTGCACAGGTAGTCCAGCGCAGCAGCCAAGGCGTGCACACCGGGGTGCGTCGCCGCCAGCGGTACGGCGAACGCCAGCGGCTGACGCAGGCTGCGCCCCAGCAGGTGCTGCAACTGCACCTCCAGCGCCTCGCGCGGCAGGCTGAGCACCGCGTTGCGGCAAGCGCCGCCGGTGACGATGCGGCTGCTGGCGAACGGCGAACTGACACTCAGCCCGCCCGCCGCCACCGCCGCCTGGTGGCGGCCGTGGGTCACCTCGCACTGCCCCTGCAAGGTGGTGCGGAACAGGTAGTGCGCGCCGCCGCCGTCGAGGCTGACTTCCACCGGCACGTCATAGTCCAGCTCCAGCAGCCAGGCCCCGGCAAAGGCCACGCCGCTGGCCTGCAGGCGCGGCGGCGTGCCGTTGAGCACGCGCAGCCGGTGCGGGCAGAGGTAGCGGGCCAGCTGCACCTGCATCTGGGCCACATCGCGCGAGTCGAGCAGCGGGAAGCGCTCGAGCACCTCAAGCCTCGGCGGCGTGTTCGCGCTGCAGGCTGTCACGGAAGCACTTGCAGCCCTTGGCCAGTAGCACGATGGCCAGCAGCGACGCGCCGCAGCTGACGATCGACATCGACGAGCCGACCGCCGCCGGTGCGCCGAAGTAGCGGTCGGTGATCAGTGCCACCAGCGTGGTGCCAAGGCCCAGCCCCAGCAGGTTGCTGATCAGCAGGAACACCGCCGACACCTGGGCGCGCACCTGGTTGGGCGAGAGGATCTGCATGGCCGCCGTGGAGGCCGGCATCGGGAACGAGGCGAAGAACATCGCCGGCACCAGCAAGGTGACCGACAGCCACAGCGGCTCGACCTGCGAATACAGCACCGCCGGCACGAGCATGCCCAGTGCGCCGATCACCCCGGTGCGCATGGCCGCATCGCGGTAGCCACGCTTGGCCAGGTGGTCGGTGAGCCAGCCGCCGAACACCACGCCGGTGGTGTTGGCCAGCAGCAGGATGGTGCCGAGCATGAAGCCGGCCTCTTGCGGGCTCATGCCGTACTTGCGGATATACAGCGCGGGCGTCCAGCTCATCATGCAGAACAGCGCCATGGCGTAGAACGAAAAGCCCAGGTAGTGGCAGCTGAAGGTACGGCGATGGCGGCCGATGAAGCGCAGGCCATCGGTGAGCCTGACCTTGCGCACCTGGCCGTCGGCATCGAGCTGCGCGCCCTTGCGCTCTGGGTTGCGCACCGTCAGCCAGACCAGCAGGCCGACGATCACCCCCGGCAGGCCGACGATGAAGAACGCCAGCTGCCAGGCCTTCATGGCGCCGAGCACGGCCACCTCGATGGTTTGCGCATCCTTGAGCAAGGTGATGACGTAGCCGCCGACCAGGAACGCGACACCGCCGCCGACGAACGAGCCGATCGAATAGATGCCCACGGCGCGGCCGAGTTTTTCCTTGGGGAACATGTCGCTGAACATCGAATAGGCCGAAGGCGACAACGCAGCCTCGCCCACCCCCACGCCGATGCGGGCGAGGAACATCTGCACGAAGTTCTTGCTCAGGCCGCAGGTGGCGGTGGCGATGCTCCAGAAGATCACCCCCACGGCGATGATGCGCGGCCGCGAGAAGCGGTCGGCGAGGTAGGCGATGGGCATGCCCATGAAGGCGTAGAACAGCGAGAACGCCAGGCCATGCAACAGGCTGAACTGGGTGTCGCTGAGCTGCAGGTCGGCTTTGATCGGCTCGATCATCAGCGCCAGGATCTGCCGGTCAACGAAGGAGAAGATGTACGCCACCATGCACAGGGTGACCACGTACCACTCGTAGTAGTAGCGCTTGGTGGGGGTTTCGAGGTGCTGCTCTTGGGTGAGGTTCGTCATGCTCGAGGGTTCCTGATGGGACAGCCTGGGGAGGGATTACTAGGCAGTGACCTGTCAGCAACAGGCGAGCGAACGCAGGGCGGGGTTATGCATGACCAAGGACCTTTTATTGTTATTGGAATGGTGTATGGCAGTGGAACAGGTTTTCGGGTGAGGCCAATGTGGCCATTTGTGGGAGCGGGCTTGCCCCGCGAAGGGGCCGGCCCAGGCAATGGAGGAACATGGCCAGGGCTTTGCCCTGGTTCGCGGGGCAAGCCCGCTCCCACAGGTTGGTTGGCCGTCAGCCTGCTTGCAGCGCCCGTGGGCGGTGGCTGCGGGCTTCGGCTTCGGGGGCCGTGGCCGCTTGCAGGCGGAAGTCGAACGCCAGCTCGGCAAAGCGCTCGCCGGCAACGCCTCGGTCACGCGCCGTGGCGGCATCGTCGACGAAACGCAGCGCGCCGATCAGGCCATCGCGGGTGGCATAGGCGAAGTCGTCCCACAGGTACTTGTCACCTTCGAAGTTGATCTGCGTGGTCAGGTGCCGGTGCCCCGGCGCCGAGATGAAGAAGTGCACGTGGGCCGGGCGCTGGCCGTGGCGGCCGAGCAGGTTCAGGCATTCCTGGGTCGGCCCCTGGGGGTCGCAGCCATAGCCCGACGGCACGATGGAGCGCGCCCGGTAGCGGCCCTCGGCGTCGGTGACGATGCGCCGGCGCAGGTTGTATTCGGACTGGGTCGAGTCGAAGTACGAATAGGTGCCCTGGGTATTGGCATGCCACAGATCGACGGTAGCGCCGGCCAGGGGTTGGCCTTGGGCATCGAACACCTGGCCCTGGAGGAACATCACCACACCCGGGTCGGTGCCATCGTCCATCCGCGCCTCACCCTCGGACAGCGGCGCGCCGGCCACGTACAGCGGGCCTTCGATGGTGCGCGGGGTGCCGCCGCCAAGGCCGGCTTCGGCGTCCTTGGCATCCTGCAGCAGGTCGATGAAGTGCTCGATGCCCAGGCCCGCGGCCAACAGGCCGGCCTCGTTGCGCCCGCCCAGGCGGTTGAGGTAGTCGACGGCGTGCCAGAACTCGCCCTCGCTGACCTGCAGGTCTTCGATCAGGCGCGCGGTGTCCTGCAGCACACGCAGGATGATCTCTTTGCAGCGTGGGTTGCCTTCGGCCTGGCCAAGGCCGGCCACTTGCTCGAAGAAGGCCTGGACATCGGGGGTGTGGGAGATCTTCACGGTCATCTTGCTTACCTCGTATTGTTCTTGTCAGGTAGTCGTGGCGCAGGGTGCGTTTCAGCGGTCGTCGGCATGGATCGACGAGGGGTGGCGGCACAGGCCGTCAACCTCGATGTCCATATACGGAAACAGCGGCAGTTGCATCAGCG
>NZ_DJTF01000183.1:0-303 GCF_002438125.1 Pseudomonas sp. UBA6315 | reverse complement strand
TTCACGTGGAACAGCATGGGGTATCTCCTTGGGGTTAGCGGCGGGCGAACCGCGCCAGGCGGGTTTCGTCCAGGCTCAGGCCGAGGCCTGGGGTGCGCGGCACGTGCAGCTGGAAGTCGTGGTACTGCGGCGGCTCGTTGACGATGTCTTCGGTCAGCAGCAGCGGGCCGAACAGCTCGGTGCCCCAGGTCAGCTGGCGCAGGGTGAGGAAGGCGTGGGCCGAGGCCAGGGTGCCGATCGAGCCTTCGAGCATGGTCCCGCCGTACAGGGCGATGCCGGCGGCCTCGGCGATTTGCGCGGTGC
>NZ_DJTF01000148.1:26488-56492 GCF_002438125.1 Pseudomonas sp. UBA6315 | reverse complement strand
CCGACTGGCACACCCGCGCCCCCAACGGCTTCTGAGGAATTCACACATGCAATGGGAAGTTGTGATCGGGCTGGAAATTCACACCCAGCTGGCCACCCAGTCGAAGATCTTCTCCGGCAGCGCCACCACCTTCGGCTCCGAGCCGAACACCCAGGCCAGCCTGGTTGACCTGGGCATGCCCGGCGTATTGCCGGTGCTGAACCAGGAAGCCGTGCGCATGGCCTGCATGTTCGGCCTGGCGATCGACGCCGAGATCGGCAAGCGCAACGTGTTCGCGCGCAAGAACTACTTCTACCCGGACCTGCCCAAGGGCTACCAGATCAGCCAGATGGACCTGCCGATCGTCGGCAAGGGCCACCTGGACATCGCCCTGGAAGACGGCACCATCAAACGCATCGGCGTGACCCGCGCGCACCTTGAAGAAGACGCCGGCAAGAGCCTGCACGAAGACTTCAGCGGCTCCACCGGCATCGACCTGAACCGCGCCGGCACGCCGCTGCTGGAAATCGTCTCCGAGCCGGACATGCGCAGCGCCAAGGAGGCCGTGGCCTACGTCAAGGCGATCCACGCCCTGGTGCGCTACCTGGGCATCTGCGACGGCAACATGGCCGAAGGTTCGCTGCGTTGCGACTGCAACGTCTCGATCCGCCCGAAAGGCCAGACCGAGTTCGGCACCCGCTGCGAGATCAAGAACGTCAACTCGTTCCGCTTCATCGAGCGCGCCATCAACAGCGAGATCCAGCGCCAGATCGAGCTGATCGAGGACGGCGGCAAGGTGGTCCAGGAAACCCGCCTGTACGACCCGAACAAGGACGAGACCCGCTCCATGCGCAGCAAGGAGGAAGCCAACGACTACCGTTACTTCCCCGACCCGGACCTGCTGCCGGTGGTCATCGAGGACAGCTTCCTCGAAACCATCCGCGCCGGCCTGCCGGAGCTGCCGCCGCAAAAAGTCGAGCGCTTCCAGAGCCAGTACGGCCTGTCGGCCTACGACGCCAACGTGCTGGCTTCCAGCCGCGAGCAGGCGGACTACTTCGAAGAAGTGGTGAAGATCGGTGGCGATGCCAAGCTTGCGGCCAACTGGGTGATGGTCGAGCTGGGCAGCCTGCTCAACAAGCTGGGCATCGAGATCGACCAGGCGCCGGTAACCGCCGCGCAGCTGGGTGGCATGTTGCAGCGCATTCGCGACAACACCATCAGCGGCAAGATCGCCAAGACCGTGTTCGAGGCCATGGCCGCCGGTGAAGGCGATGCCGACAGCATCATCGAAAGCCGCGGCCTCAAGCAGGTCACCGACACCGGTGCGATCGACAAGATGCTCGACGAGATGCTCGCCGCCAACGCCGAGCAGGTCGAACAGTACCGCGCCGCCGACGAGGCCAAGCGGGGCAAGATGTTCGGCTTCTTCGTCGGCCAGGCGATGAAGGCGTCCAAAGGCAAGGCCAACCCGGGGCAGGTGAACCAATTGCTCAAGGCCAAGCTCGAAGGGTGAGCTGAAAAACGCGGCGAGGGCTTTGCCCTCGATCGCGGGACAAGCCCGCTCCCACAGGCCAGCACAGTACCTGTGGGAGCGGGCTTGCCCCGCGATGGGCCGCACAGCGGCCCCAACAGCAGCACCGGAGCATCACCTTGCTAAAACGATCCCTCGGCACCCTGGCCCTGTTCTCCTTCCTGGCCGGCTGCGCCAGCCACGACATCGACCCCCGCGGTTACAACGAAACCGGTACCGCCTCCTATTACGGCTCGCGCCACCACGGCAAACGCACCGCCAGCGGCGAAGCCTTCAACCAGCACGGCCTGACCGCCGCCCACCGCAGCCTGCCCTTTGGCAGCCGCGTGCTGGTCACCAACCTTGCCAACCAACGCAGCGTGGTCGTGCGCATCAACGACCGCGGCCCGCACACGCGCGGCCGGCTGATCGACCTGTCACGCGCAGCCGCAGAAAAAATCGGCATGCTCCGTAGCGGAACGGCGCGCGTCCGGGTACAAGGTCTGAGCGACTGACACCACTGGAGCCCCGACCATTTTCGATCTGGCCACCCTCCCCACCTTCAGCCTCCTGCAACTGGGCCTGGCCCTGCTGTTGCTGGTGGCCGGCGCCGAACTGATGGTGCGCGCCGCCCTGCGCCTGGCCCTGCGCCTGCATGTGCGGCCGCTGATCATCGGCCTGAGCCTGGTGGCGTTCGGCAGTACCGCGCCGCAACTGACCGTGAGCCTGCAGGCGGCCTACCAGGGCGCGCCCGACGTGGCCGTGGGCAGCGTGATCGGCAGCAACATCTTCAACGTGCTGGTGATCCTCGGCCTGGCGGCGCTGATCATCCCGCTGCGGGTCTCACGCCAACTGGTGCGCCTGGACATCCCGCTGATGATCCTTGCCAGCGCGCTGGTCTACGCCCTGGCCGCCAACGGCCACCTGGGCCGGCTGGAGGGCTTGCTGTTGCTGCTGGGCCTGCTGGGCTACCTGGGCATGCTCTGGCACCAGTCGCGCCACTACGCCCGCACCTACCCCGCCCCGCGCCCGCTCAGCAGCAGCCCGGCACGCTTCTGGTCCGGCACGCTGCTGCAGGTGCTGTGCGGCCTCGGCCTGCTGAGCCTGGCCGGCCACCTGCTGCTCGAAGCCGCGGTGGAAGTGGCGACCGATCTGGGCCTGTCCGAGCGCATCATCGGCCTGACCGTGGTCGCGGTCTGTACCTCGATGCCCGAACTCGCCGCGGCGCTGATCGCCGCCCTGCGCGGCGAGCGGGAAATCGCCGTGGGCACGGTGATCGGCAGCAACCTGTTCAACCTGCTGGGGGTGCTGGGCCTGACCGCGCTGATCACTCCCGAGACGCTGACCATTTCCCCCAATGCCCTGGGCTTCGACCTGCCGGTGATGCTCGGCGTCGCCGCCCTGAGCCTGCCGGTGTTCTATTCCGGCTACCGCATCACCCGCGCCGAGGGGCTGGTGTTCCTGTGCCTGTACCTGGCCTACGGCCTGCACGTGGCGGCCTTTACCATGGGCATGCCGCTGGCTGGCCGCCTGGAGCGGTTGATGCTGTTCTATGTCCTGCCAGTGCTCGGCGTGGTGTTGCTATTCACCACGGTGCGCGCCTGGCGCCGCCAACACTAAGGAAAACAACATGGCTGAAAACAACACTGGCGAACAGATTCGCCGCCAGGTCATGGGCGACGCATTCGTCGACCGCGCCCTGGGCAACGCCACCGAGTTCACCCAACCGCTGCAGGACTTCGTCAACCAGCACGCCTGGGGCAGTGTCTGGGCGCGTGAGGGCCTGCCGCTGAAAACCCGCAGCCTCATCACCCTGGCCACGCTGACGGCACTCAAGTGCCCGCAGGAGCTCAAGGGCCATGTGCGTGGGGCGTTGAACAATGGCTGCACGGTGGAGGAGATTCGCGAGGCGCTGCTGCATTGCGCCGTGTATGCGGGGGTGCCGGCGGCGATCGATGCGTTCAGGGCCGCGCAGGAAGTGATCGACAGTTACCAGGCTTGATCGGTCGATGGCCAGTACTGGCCTCATCGCCGGCAAGCCGGCTCCCACATTGACCGCAGCGCTGCTGATCCCTGTGGGTGCCGGCTTGCCGGCGATGAGGCCGGAAAGAACTCAGCCCTTGGCCTGCCGAGCCTTCTTCAGGCGGAAGGCGACGTAAAGCACGGCAATCCACCCCGGAATCAGCATCACCGAGATGCGAATCGGCGGGGTCAGGTACATCACCACCAGAATCAGCACGATGAACGCCAGGCACAGGTAGTTGGTGAACGGGTGCCCCCAGCTCTGGTAGAACGGCTTGATACCGGCCGCCAGCTTGGCCTTGCGGAACTTCAGGTGGGTAATGCTGATGCTCGCCCAGTTGATCACCAGCGCCGACACCGCCAGCGCCATCAACAGGCCGAACGCCTCACCCGGCATCAGGTAGTTGATCAGCACGCACATGCCCGTGGCGAATGCCGACACGCCCAATGCCGTCAGCGGCACACCGCTGCGGCTGACCTTGAGCAGCTGGCGCGGCGCATCGCCCTGGCTGGCCAGGCCGAACAGCATGCGGCTGTTGGCGTACACGCAGCTGTTGTACACCGACAGCGCGGCGGTCAGCACCACGACGTTGAGGATGGTCGCCACCAGGTCGCTGTCCAGCTCATGGAAGATCATCACGAACGGGCTGCCACCCTGCACCACCTTCTGCCAGGGGTACAGCGACAGCAGCACCGCCAGGGCACCGATGTAGAAGATCAGGATGCGGTACACCACCTGGTTGGTGGCCTTGGGGATGCTGTGGCGCGGGTTGTCCGCCTCGGCAGCGGTGATGCCCACCAGCTCCAGGCCGCCGAAGGAGAACATGATCACCGCCAGGGCCATCACCAGGCCGGTGACGCCATTGGGGAAGAACCCGCCGTACTGCCACAGGTTGGCCACGCTGGCATCCGGGCCGCCATGGCCACTGCCCAGCAGCCAGGCACCGAAGCCGATCATGCTGACGATGGCCACCACCTTGACCAGGGCGAACCAGAACTCCATCTCGCCGTAGACCTTCACCTGGGTCAGGTTGATGAGGTTGATCACCACGAAGAAGATCGCCGCCGTGGCCCAGGTGGGGAATTCCGGCCACCAGTACTGCACGTAGATGCCCACGGCCGTGAGCTCGGCCATGCCGACCAGCACGTACACCACCCAGTAGTTCCAGCCCGAGACGAAGCCTGCGAACTCGCTCCAGTACTGGTGGGCGAAGTGGCTGAAGCTGCCGGCGACCGGCTCCTCGACCACCATTTCACCTAGCTGGCGCATGATCAGGAAGGCCATCAGGCCAGCCACGGCATAGCCCAGCAAAACGGAGGGGCCGGCCAGCTGGATGGTCTGGGCGATGCCCAGGAACAACCCGGTGCCGATGGCCCCGCCCAGCGCGATCAGCTGGATATGGCGATTCTTCAGCCCGCGCTGCAAGCGCTCGGGCGTGCTCTGGTCTTGCATGAAGTGTCCTTTAGCTCAGTGAGGCGATGTTGTTGTGTTGTTGCAGTGAAGGATCTAGATCCATCCGCCCCACTGCAAGATGAAAATGCCAATATTGGTGGTGATCGCCGCCATTAGCGTAGTTATCACGATGATCGACGCCGCCAGCTCGTGGTTGCCATTGGCGGCGCGCGCCATGACGTAGCTGGCTGCCGCGGTCGGGCTGCCGATGTAGAGGAACAGGATGCCCAACTCGGCCCCGCGAAAACCGCAGAGCCAGGCGCCGAGGGTGCCAAACAGCGGCAGCCAGACCATCTTCACCAGGCTGGCATCAATGGCCAGCTTGCCACTGTCGCGCAGCGCCGCCAGCGACAGCGTGCCACCAATGCAGATCAGCGCCAGCGGCAAGGTCATCTGCGCCAGGTAGTCGCCGGAGGTGAGCAGCCAGTTGGGCAGCGGCACCTGGCCGTAGGCCATGGGCGTGGCCACCAGCACGCTGATGATCAATGGGTTGCTGAGGATGCTCTTGCAGATGCTCCACGGGTCGGACTTCAGATCCGGGCTGTACACCGCCAGCACCACCGCCGACAGCGAGTTGTACATGAGGATCACCAGGCCGGCGAGCACCGCGCCCAGGGAGATACCGTAGTCGCCGTACAGGCTGGCGGCCAGGGCCAGGCCAATCACGCCGTTGTTGCCGCGAAACGCACCTTGGGTGTAGATGCCCCGGTCTGCCTCGGGGCAACGCCAGATGGCCAGGCCCCAGGCGGCTGCGAAACCGAGCAGGGTCACGGCGATGAAATAGAAGATCACGCCGGGTTTGACCGCGCTGGCCAGGTCGGCGTGGTAGATGCCGAGGAACAGCAGCGCCGGCATGCACACGTTGAACACCAGCTTGGAGGCGACTCGGTTGAAGTTGTCGTCGATCAGGTTGATGCGTTTGAGCAGTACGCCCATGAACAGCATGGCGAAGACGGGCGCCGTGATGTTCAGCGTCTGGATGAGAAGGGCGAGCATGCGCAAGCGATCCTGGGAGGGTTGCCGTCAGGGGGGCTAATGATACGTCAACGCGTCAGGAGTTGCGGGATCGGCTGCAATTTAAAGCGATTTCGGTCTGTACCGGCCCCATCGCCGGCAAGCCGGCTCCCACACAGATCATCGCTGTCCTTGTGGGGGCTGGCTCCCACACAGATGATCGCTGTCCTTGTGGGAGCCGGCTTGCCGGCGATGAAGGCAACGCCGATTTCAGCGCCGAACCGGGCGCTTCTGCAGCTTGCGCTGCAAGGTCCGGCGGTGCATGCCCAGCGCCCGCGCGGTGGCAGAGATATTGCCCTCGTGCTCGTTCAGCACCCGCTGGATGTGTTCCCACTGCAGGCGGTCCACCGACATCGGGTTTTCCGGCACCAGGGTATCCAGGTCGGTGTGCTCGGAGAGCAACGCCGCCAGCACATCGTCAGCGTCCGCCGGCTTGCACAGGTAGTTGCAGGCGCCACGCTTGACCGCCTCGACCGCGGTGGCAATGCTCGAGTAACCGGTCAGGATCACCACGCGCATTTCCGGGTCCAGCTCCAGCAGCTTGGGCAGCAGCACCAGGCCCGAGTCACCTTCCATCTTCAAGTCCAGCGTGGCGTAGTCCGGCAGGTCCTGCTGGGCCAGGATCAGCCCCTCCTCGGCAGAACTCGCCGTGCTCACGCGGAAACCGCGGCGGCTCATGGCCCGGGCCATCACTCGGGTGAAAGTGGCATCGTCATCCACCAGCAGCAGGTGCGGCAGCTCTTCGCCTTCGACCTGGTTTTCTTCGCTCATCATTCATCTCCTCGCTTGCCATGGGGCAGGCGCAATTCGGTCAGGGTGCCACCCTGTTCATGACTATAGAGTTTCACCGAACCGCCCGCACGGGTCACGCTGGCCTTGCTCAAGAACAGGCCCAGGCCGAAGCCTTTGCCCTTGGTGGTAATGAAGGGTTTGCCGATCGCTTCGGCGATGGCCGGCGGCACGCCGGGGCCATGGTCACGGATGCTGATGACGATGTCGTGGGCGTCCCAGTCCAGGCGCACTTCCAGGTCATCGGGGCAGGCATCGGCGGCATTGTTCAGCAGGTTGAGCAGCGCCTGGGTCAGGTCGGGCGGTGGCGTCAGGCGCGGCACCTGGCCGTCGCGCAGGCGCTGGAAGCGGTAGCTGGCCTCCGGGCGCATCAGGTGCCAGCGGTTGAGCGCCTCATCGAGCCAGGCGGTGACGTCCTGCTCGACGATCGCCAGGCGGCGGTTGGCCTCGGCGGCGCGCACCAGCTGCTGCAGGGTTTCCTTGCACAGCTTGACCTGGTCCTGAAGGATCTGCAGGTCTTCCTGCAGCAGCGGGTCGGGGTGGTCCTGGCGCATTTCGTTGAGCAGCACGCTCATGGTCGCCAGCGGCGTACCCAGCTCATGCGCTGCACCTGCGGCCTGGGTGGCCACGGCCAGCAGCTGTTCGTCGCGCAGGCTTTCTTCGCGGCGCTCCGAACGCAGTTGCTCCTGGCGGCGCAGCTCCTCGGCCATGCGCGCGGCGAAGAAGGTGATCACCGCGGCGGCCAGGGCAATGCTCAGCCACATGCCGTAGACCTGCATCTTGTCGCGCGCCATCGGCAGCCCTTCGAGCGGGTAGAACTGCACCAGCAACAGGCTGTAGAGGGTCAGGGCGATGCCGGAAAGAATCAGCGAATACAGCCAGGGCAAGGTCACCGCGGCAATCGCCAGCGGCACCAGGTAGTAGGACACGAACGGGTTGGTCGAGCCGCCGGAGTAATAAAGCAGGGCACTGTGGATCAGCAGGTCGCAGGCCAGTTGCAGGGCGTATTCGAGTTCGGTGACCGGCAACGACAGGCGCAGGCGCAGCGCCGTGAAGGCGCACAGCAAGGACGACAGCGCCAGGGTGGCGGCCAGCGACAGCCACGGCAGCGGCAGCAGTTCGGTCCAGTAGGCAACGCCCACGGAGCCTGCCTGGGCGGCCAGGACCAGCACGCGGATGACGGTCAGGCGCCAGAGGTTCTGGCGAGTTGCAGACAGCGGTTGTACGGCGGCGAGCATGAGCTCTCCTGATGAGTGCTCCAGAAAAATCGGCTGGAGTATACCGAAGCCAGGCCCCTCACTGCAGCGATGCGGCAAACCGCCACACTTTGACACAGGTTCATGATGGCACTTTTGAACCCACTACACTGGTTTCGGTCTGATGGGCCATGCGTGGAATGGATGGCCAGACCCCACGCCTTTTATTGCCAAGGAGTATCCCATGCAAATCCCACGTCGCAGCGCGGCCCTGATCCTGTCTTGCGGCATGCTCGCCAGCCTGCCTGCGCTGGCAGCCGATGAGCCGCGCTACAACCAGGTATCGCTGCGCGCCGAAGTCAGCAAGGAAGTGCCGCGCGACCTGATGGTCGTGACGCTGTACAGCGAAGCGCAGAACACCGACCCCGGCAAGCTCGCCAAGCAGATCACCGAGACCATGAACAAGGCCGTGCAGCAGGCACGCCAGGTCAAGGACGTGAAGATCAGCCAGGGCAGCCGCAACAGCTACCCGATCTACGACAGCAAGGGCCAGAAGATCACCGGCTGGCGCGAGCGCGCCGAGCTGCGCCTGGAAGGTGCCGACTTCCCGGCCCTGTCCCAGCTCACTGCCGAGCTGCTCAACGACCTGAAAATGGGCGGCATGGACTTCTCCATCGCCCCCACTACCCGCAAGGCCAGCGAAGACGCCCTGCTCAAGGATGCGGTGGATGCCTTCAAGGCCCGCGCCCAGCTGGCCACCGAGGCCTTGGGCGGCAAGGGCTACAAGGTTGTCAGCCTGAACCTCAACAGCAGTGGCTACCCACGGCCGTACCTGCGCAGCGCGCCGATGGCGATGAAGGCCATGGCCGCCGATGAAGCGGCGCCAGCGCCGGACATCGAAGCGGGTACCAGTGAAGTCAGCATGAATGCCGATGGTTTGATCGAAGTGCAGATGCCTTAACAGGGCTACTCACTGCCTCTGTGGGAGCGGGCTTGCCCCGCGAAGCGCGCAACGCGGTGAATGGCACCGGCGTTGCCGGTGTTCGCGGGACCAGCCCGCTCCCACATCAGCTCGCGTACACCCGATACAGACTTTTCCTACGCACCAAACGTGTGCGTCTTACAAAATCCCCGCCTCGAAATATCCCGCAAAAAGCCATCATTTTGCCAACGCAAACGTTCAACTTCGTCGAAAGTTATACCGATGCGACATCCATGTACGCTCGTACTACTTTTCTGACGCCAACTATCCTTCTGAGTGTTGCATTGGGAATAGCCCCTGCATAAGTATCGCCAGGTCGGCTCACGAGGCCACCTCAAACCAAAAATGACAACAATGAGGCCACCATGCTCAAACACGCAGTCATTCCGTTCCTGCTCGGCGCAGGCCTGTTCGCTGGCGCCCCCCTGGCCCACGCCGCGTCCAACCTGGTGTTCTGCTCCGAAGGCAGCCCGGCGGGCTTCGACCCGGGGCAATACACCACCGGAACCGACTTCGACGCCTCGGCCGAGACCGTGTTCAACCGCCTGACCCAGTTCGAACGCGGCGGCACCGCGGTCATCCCGGGCCTGGCAACGTCCTGGGAGGTGTCCGACGACGGCAAGACCTACACCTTCCATCTGCGTGAAGGGGTGAAGTTCCACACCACCGACTACTTCAAGCCCAGCCGCCCATTCAACGCCGACGACGTGCTGTTCACCTTCGAGCGCATGCTCGACAAGAACCACCCCTTCCGTAAGGCCTACCCCACCGAATTCCCCTACTTCACCGACATGGGCATGGACAAGAACATCGCCAAGGTGGAGAAGCTCGACGATAAAACGGTCAAGTTCACCCTCAACGAAGTGGACGCCGCGTTCATCCAGAACCTGGCGATGAGCTTCGCCTCGATCCAGTCGGCCGAGTACGCAGGCCAGCTGCTCAAGGATGGCAAGGCCGCCGACATCAACCAGAAGCCGATCGGCACCGGGCCGTTCGTGTTCAGCAAGTACCAGAAGGACGCGCAGATCCGCTTCAAGGGCAATAAGGACTACTGGAAGCCCGAAGACGTGAAGATCGACAACCTGATCTTCGCCATCACCACCGACGCCTCGGTGCGCATGCAGAAGCTGAAGAAGAACGAATGCCAGGTCACCCTGTTCCCGCGACCGGCCGACATCGAGCCGCTCAAGGCCGACAAGAACCTGCAGATGCCCCAGCAGGCCGGCTTCAACCTCGGCTACATCGCCTACAACGTGATGGACAAGATCAAGGGCAGCAACGAGCCCAACCCGATGGCCAAGCTTGAAGTGCGCCAGGCGCTGGACATGGCCGTCGACAAGAAGAAGATCATCGAATCGGTCTACCAGGGCGCCGGCCAGCTCGCCGTCAATGGCATGCCGCCGACCCAGTGGTCCTACGACACCAGCATCAAGGACGCCCCCTTCGACCCGGAAAAAGCCAAAGAGCTGCTGAAAAAAGCCGGGGTCAAGGAAGGCACCGAGATCACCCTGTGGGCCATGCCCGTGCAGCGCCCCTACAACCCCAATGCCAAGCTGATGGCCGAGATGCTGCAATCGGACTGGGCCAAGATCGGCATCAAGGCCAAGATCGTCAGCTACGAGTGGGGCGAATACATCAAGCGCTCCAAAGGCGGCGAACAGGGCGCCATGCTGATTGGCTGGAGCGGCGACAACGGTGACCCGGACAACTGGCTGGGCACCCTGTACGGCTGCGATGCCGTCGACGGCAACAACTTCTCCAAGTGGTGCTACAAGCCCTACGACGACCTGATCAAGCAAGCCAAGGCCACCTCCGACCAGGCCAAGCGCACCGAGCTGTATCAGAAGGCCCAGCACATCCTCAAGGAACAGGTGCCGATCACCCCGATCGCCCACTCCACCGTGTACCAGCCGATGAGCGCCAAAGTGAAGGACTTCAAGATCAGTCCATTCGCATTGAACGCGTTCTACGGCGTCAGCGTGGACAAATAACACCGGGCCACCCTCGCCCACTCCCTTAAACCACACCCACCTCGGCGCTACCCGCGCCGGGGATGGGTCCCTGTTGCCGCCATTCGTACCCCAGGCACCTCAAGCATTGCGGGAGGACTGCCTGTGGGAGGCGGCTGGCCGGCGCTAGGGCCGGCACGCCCAGCACAACCCCCAATTCTGCCCGGCGATCCCGTGGCAACCCTGGCAACGCCGCAGCGAACCACCCGGCCCACAAGGCCAGGCAATAACTAAAAGAACAGAAAGGGAGCTTTAACTTGAGACTTTTCACTCTCACCGCACTGGCCTTGGCCGTCAGCGCCTATTGCGCCACGGCCCAGGCCGACACCCAGAGCCAGGCCTACGTCCCGTTCAGCCTCAAAGCCGCCAGCGAACAAGACCAGGCCCAAGGCTTCGCCGAGGGCCAGAGCCTGTCCGGCAGCACCCGCAACTGGTACGCCCGCGAACGCGCCACCCGCGCAGCGCTGTGGAAGTACTCCAAGGGCGACGGCAGCCGCCACGACACCCACAGCCGCGACAACTGGGTGCAAGGCACCATCCTCAACTACAGCTCAGGCTTCACCCAGGGCACCGTAGGCTTCGCCGTCGAGACCGCCGGCTACAACGCCATCGCCCTGGAGCAGGGCCGCGCCGCCGTCGCCGGGCCGAACAACCGCACCCTCACCCACAGCGACGGCGACCCCGTCGGCCAGTGGAGCAAGATGGGCCTGGCCAACCTCAAGGCGCGGGTATCCAACACCACCCTGACCGTCGGCCGCCAATCGGTGGACACGCCGATGATCGCCTACATCGGCAACCGCGCCCTGCCCTCGAGCTTCCAGGGCGCATTCCTGCACAGCGCCGAGTTCGACAACCTGTCGTTCGATGTGGGCACCTTCGATCGCGTCTCGCCGCGCAGCGAGCAGAGCCTGAGCAAGTTTCGCAGCGAATACGGCGCCACCGGCGTGGAAACCGACCGCGCCAGCACCGCCGGGGTCAACTACCAGCCGCTCAAGAGCCTGACCACCAGCCTCTACGCCAGCAAGGTCGACGACTTCTGGAACCAGTACTACTTCGGCGCCAACCACGTGCTCGGCGACAGCGCAGCGCTGAGCCTGACCACCGGCCTGAACTACTACAAGACCGTGGACGCCGGCAGCCAGAAGATGGGCAAGATCGACAACGACACCTACAGCCTGTCGCTCGGCCTGACCCACCAGGCGCACACCCTCACGGCATCCTGGCAGCAGGTCAACGGCAACGAGTACTTCGACTACCTGCACGAAACCAACGGCATCTACCTGGCCAACTCGCTGCTGTCGGACTTCAACGGCCCCAACGAGAAATCCCTGCAGCTTGCCTATGTATTGAACATGGCGCCCTACGGCGTGCCTGGGCTCAAGTTCAACCTGTACAACGCCCGCGGCTGGGGCATCGATGGCACCCATTACCGGGGCAGCGCCTACGACGTCAAAGGCATGGACGGCGAGACCCACTACGAGTGGGGCATCGGCACCAGCTACGCGGTGCAGAGCGGGCCGCTGAAGGACACCAGCATCCGCGCCACCTACACCGCGCACCGGGCCAGCAAGGCCCAGGCCGATGGCAGCCTGGACGAGCTGCGCATCGTCACCACCATTCCATTCAACATCCTCTGACCGTTTGCGCCACGGCCCGCTTGCATCCGGGCCGTGGCGGCTACGCTGGAATCAAAGCATGCAGGGAGGTTCCATGACATCGCTAGCACTGCGCGCGGCCCTGGCCGCGATCTTCATCACCAGCGCCGGGCAACTGGCCGCCAAGCCCCTGGTGGTGTGCACCGAAGCCAGCCCGGAAGGCTTCGACGTGGTTCAGTACACCACGGCGGTCACCTTCGACGCCTCGGCCGAAACGGTGTTCAACCGCCTGGTCGACTTCAAGCCCGGCACCACCGACATCCAGCCGGCCCTGGCCGAACGCTGGGACATCTCGCCCGACGGCCTGACCTACACCTTTCACCTGCGCCCGGGGGTGAAGTTCCACACCACCGACTACTTCACCCCAACCCGCGAGTTCAACGCCGACGATGTGCTGTGGAGCCTCAATCGCCAGCTCGACCCGGGCCACCCCTGGCACGACAAGACCAGCGTCGGCTACCCGTACTTCGAGAGCATGGCCTTCAAGCAGTTGCTCAAGTCGGTGACGAAGACCGACGAGCACACCGTGGTCATTACCCTGACGCGCCCTGAAGCGCCCTTTCTGCGGGACATGGCCATGGGCTTCACCTCGATCTACTCGGCCGAATACGGCGACCAGCTGCTCAAGGCCGGCAAGACCGGCGAGCTCAACAGCAAACCGATCGGCACCGGCCCGTTCATCTTCCAGCGCTACAACAAGGACGCCCAGGTCCGCTTCAAGCCCAACCCGGACTACTTTCGCGGCAAGCCGCCCAGCGATGCGCTGATCTTCGCCATCGCCACCGACAGCAACGTGCGCCTGCAGAAGCTGCGCGCCAACGAGTGCCAGGTGGCGCTGTACCCCAAACCTGACGACGTGCCCTCGATCAAGGCCGACCCCAGGCTCAAGGTGGCCGAGATCGAAGCCCTGGTCACCGGCTACATCGCCATGAACACCCAGCACAAGTACCTGAGCGATGTGCGTGTGCGCAAAGCCATCAACATGGCCTTCGACCGCCAGACCCACGTCGACCAGCTGTTCGGCAAGGGCAACGCGCTGGTGGGGGTGAACCCCTACCCGCCGACCATGATTGGCTACAACACCGAGAACCGGAACCCGCCCCGCGACCTGGACAAGGCCCGCCAACTGCTCAAGGATGCCGGCGTGCCGCCAGGCACGGTCATCACCTTGTTCACCCGCAACGGCGGTGGCCCGACCAACCCCAACCCGCGCCTGTCGGCAGAAATGCTCCAGGCCGACCTCAAGCAGGTCGGCCTGACCCTGGATATCCGCGTGATGGAGTGGGCCGAAATGCTGCGCCGGGCCAAGAAAGGCGAGGCCGACCTGGTGTCCACCGGCTGGGCCGGCGACAACGGCGACCCGGACAATTTCCTCAGCCCGCTGCTCAGTTGCGAAGCCGCCAAAAACGGCGAGAACTACGCCCGCTGGTGCAACTCGAAATTCCAGGAGCTGATCACCCGCGCCCGCGAAGTGATCGACAACGACCAACGCGCAAGGCTCTATGCCGAGGCATTGAAGGTGTACGATGACGACCAGCCCTGGATCAGCATGGCCCATCCGAAGCTGTTCACTGCCATGCGTGAGAACGTGGAGGGTTACGTGATCAACCCTCTGACCAACAACAACTTCGCCACCACCAAGGTGAAGTAGAACAACAACGATCGCCGGCAACCCACACGGGCACCGGCGGCACCGCCGTACAACGGCCGATGAGGTAACCCCGACAATGTTGAGTTTTATTGCCCGGCGCCTGGGCTTGCTGATACCGACCTTCTTCGGCATCACCTTGCTGACCTTCGCGCTCATACGCCTGATCCCCGGCGACCCGGTGGAAGTGATGATGGGCGAACGCAGGGTCGACCCCGAAATGCACGCCCAGGCCATGGAGCGCCTGGGCCTGAACAAGCCGCTGCCGGTCCAGTACCTGGACTACGTCGGCAAGCTGGCCCAGGGTGATCTGGGAGAATCGCTGCGCACCCGCGAGAGCGTGTGGACCGAGTTCCTCACCCTGTTCCCGGCCACCCTGGAGCTGTCGTTCGCCGCTTTGCTGTTCGCCGGCACCGTCGGCCTGCTGGCCGGGGTGATCGCGGCCCTCAAGCGTGGCTCGCTGTTCGACCATGGGGTGATGGGCATCTCGCTGGCGGGCTATTCCATGCCGATCTTCTGGTGGGGCCTGATCCTGATCATGTTCTTCTCGGTGAGCCTGGGCTGGACCCCGGTTTCCGGGCGCATCGACCTGCTCTACGACATCGAGCCGAAAACCGGCTTCATGCTCATCGACACCCTGCTCAGCGACGAAGAGGGCGCGTTCAAGGACGCGGTGATGCACCTGATCCTGCCGGCCATCGTGCTCGGCACCATCCCGCTGGCGGTGATTGCCCGCATGACCCGCTCGTCGATGCTCGAGGTGCTGCGCGAGGACTACATCCGCACCGCCCGCGCCAAGGGCCTGTCGCCGGCCCGCGTGGTGTTCGTGCATGGCCTGCGCAACGCGCTGATCCCGGTGCTGACGGTGTTCGGCCTGCAGGTCGGCACGCTGCTGGCCGGTGCGGTGCTCACCGAAACCATCTTTTCCTGGCCGGGCATCGGCAAGTGGCTGATCGAAGCCATCGGTGCCCGTGACTACCCCGTGGTCCAGAACGGCATCCTGTTGATTGCCTGCCTGGTGATCCTGGTCAACTTCGTCGTGGACATCCTCTACGGCCTGGCCAACCCACGCATCCGTCATCAGCGCTGAGGCCCCCGTCATGACTAGCCCGATTGCAAAATCCGTGGCGCCGGCCACCCCGGTGGACCAGAGCCTGCTCTACCCCTCGCCGTACAAGGAATTCTGGCACGCCTTCTCGCGCAACAAGGGCGCGGTGATGGGCCTGGCTTTCATGTGCCTGGTGGTGTTCTGCGCGCTGTTCGCGCCGTGGGTCGCCCCGCATGACCCCAGCGAGCAGTACCGCGACTTCCTGCTCACGCCGCCGGTGTGGCTCGAAGGCGGCAACTGGCAATTCATCCTCGGCACCGACGAGCTGGGCCGCGACCTGCTCTCGCGGCTGATCCAGGGCGCGCGGCTGTCGCTGCTGATCGGCCTGTCCTCGGTGGTGATGTCGATGATTCCCGGCATCCTCCTGGGCCTGCTGGCCGGCTTCTTCCCGCACATCCTCGGCCCTTCGATCATGCGCCTGATGGACGTGATGCTGGCCCTGCCGTCGTTGCTCCTGGCCGTGGCGATCGTCGCCATCCTCGGCCCAGGCCTGATCAACACGGTGATCGCCATCGCCATCGTCTCGCTGCCCTCCTACGTGCGCCTGACCCGCGCCGCGGTAATGGGTGAGCTCAACCGCGACTACGTCACCGCCGCCCGCCTGGCCGGTGCCGGCCTGCCGCGGCTGATGTTCGTCACCGTGCTGCCCAACTGCATGGCGCCGTTGATCGTGCAGGCCACCCTGAGCTTCTCCTCGGCCATCCTCGATGCCGCCGCGCTGGGTTTCCTGGGCCTTGGCGTGCAACCGCCGACCCCGGAGTGGGGCACCATGCTGGCCTCGGCGCGGGACTACATCGAGCGCGCCTGGTGGGTGGTGAGCCTGCCTGGGCTGACGATCCTGCTGAGTGTGCTGGCCATCAACCTGATGGGCGACGGCCTGCGC
Organism: Pseudomonas sp. UBA6315; assembly: GCF_002438125.1. Lineage (NCBI taxonomy): Bacteria > Pseudomonadati > Pseudomonadota > Gammaproteobacteria > Pseudomonadales > Pseudomonadaceae > Pseudomonas > Pseudomonas sp. UBA6315. Next base: position 40,244 of record NZ_DJTF01000148.1, on the reverse strand, counting down.
GATGCGCTGGACCCGAAACTCAAGAACGCCGCCTGAGGAGAGCGCCATGTCACTGTTGCAGATCAACAACCTGAACGTGCGCTTCGGCGACGCCAATGCGGTGCCGGTGGTGGATGGCCTGGACCTGGCGGTGGATGCCGGCGAGATCCTGGCCATCGTCGGCGAGTCCGGCTCGGGCAAGTCGGTGACCATGATGGCCCTGATGGGCCTGATCGACGCCCCCGGGCGCATCACCGCCGATACCCTGAGCTTCGATGGCACCGACATGCTCAAGCTCAGCGGCCGCCTGCGGCGCAAGGTGGTGGGCAAGGATATCGCCATGGTCTTCCAGGACCCGATGACCGCGCTCAACCCGAGCTACACCGTGGGCTTCCAGATCGAGGAAGTGCTGCGCCAGCACCTGGGTCTGAAGGGCAAGGCCGCGCGCCAGCGCGCCCTGGAGCTGCTGAAGAAGGTCGAGATCCCGGCCGCCGAAAGCCGCCTGGACGCCTATCCGCACCAGCTCTCGGGCGGCATGAGCCAGCGCGTGGCGATCGCCATGGCAATTGCCGGCGAGCCCAAGCTGCTGATCGCCGACGAGCCGACCACCGCGCTCGACGTGACCATCCAGGCGCAGATCATGGAGCTGCTGGTGAACCTGCAGAAGGAGCGCAACATGGCGCTCATCCTGATCACCCATGACCTGGCCGTGGTCGCCGAAACCGCCAGGCGCGTGTGCGTGATGTATGCCGGCCAGGCAGTGGAGGTGGGGCAGGTGCCGGCGCTGTTCGAGGTCCCCGCCCACCCCTACAGCGAAGCGCTGCTGGCGGCGATCCCCGAGCACAGCCTGGGCGCCGAACGCCTGGCCACCCTGCCCGGCATCGTGCCCGGCCGCTACGACCGCCCCGCGGGTTGCCTGCTGTCACCGCGCTGCCCGTATGTGCAGGACAACTGCCGGCGCCAGCGCCCGGCCCTCGAACCCCAGGCCCACAGCCTGGTGCGTTGCTTCTATCCGCTGAACCAGGAGGTGGCGTGATGGCCGTCGTTCTCACTGCGCGGGAGCTGACCCGGCATTACGAGGTATCCCGTGGCCTGTTCAAGGGCCATGCGCTGGTGCGTGCGCTCAATGGCGTGTCGTTCGAGCTGGAGGCGGGCAAGACCCTGGCCGTGGTCGGTGAGTCCGGCTGCGGCAAGTCGACCCTGGCGCGTGCCCTGACGCTGATCGAAGAGCCTTCATCGGGCTCGCTGCAAATTGCCGGCACCGAGGTTACCGGCGCCAGCAAGCAGGCGCGCAAGCAACTGCGCCGCGATGTGCAGATGGTGTTCCAGAGCCCCTACGCCTCGCTCAACCCAAGGCAGAAGATCGGCGACCAGCTGGCCGAGCCGCTGCTGATCAATACCTCGCTGAGCAAGGCCGAACGGCGCGAAAAAGTGCAGAAGATGATGGAGCAGGTCGGCCTGCGCCCCGAGCACTACCAGCGTTATCCGCACATGTTCTCCGGCGGTCAGCGCCAGCGCATCGCCCTGGCCCGGGCGATGATGCTGCAACCGAAGGTGCTGGTGGCCGACGAGCCGACATCAGCGTTGGACGTGTCGATCCAGGCCCAGGTGCTGAACCTGTTCATGGACCTGCAGAAGGAATTCAACACCGCCTATGTGTTCATCTCGCACAACCTGGCGGTGGTGCGCCATGTGGCCGACCAGGTGCTGGTGATGTACCTGGGGCGGCCGGCGGAGATGGGGCCCAAAGCGGATATCTACGAGAAGCCGCTGCATCCGTATACGCAGGCGTTGCTGTCGGCGACGCCGGCGATTCACCCGGACCCGCTGAAGCCGAAGATTCGCATTGCCGGGGAATTGCCCAACCCGCTGAACCCGCCGGATGGCTGTGCGTTTCACAAGCGCTGCCCGTATGCGACGGAGCGCTGTGGCAAGGAAGTGCCGGCGTTTCGGCAGGTGGGGAGTCGGCAGGTGGCCTGCCATTATGCCGAGCAGTTCCTTTAGACAGGCGTAAGCCGGCTCTCACAGTCCCTGTGGGAGCCGGCTTGCCGGCGAAGGGCCGCAAAGCGGCCCCCGCTATCTCAATGCATGAATATCGCGATCAGGATGATCACCGGAATCGGTACCCCAAGCATCCACAGCAGTAATGAGCGCATGACGTTTCTCCTTCCTCAACGTTGAACGGTACGACGCGCGGTGTAATCCACCCCTTCAGCTTCAACCCACAGCACACGGTCACGACGACGACCGCCGAACAGTGCCGCCAGGCTGGCGAAGAATGCCCCGCAAAGCAGCGCAACGAAGGTCCACAGCGCAGTCCACGCCGCCACCTTGGCTGCGGTATCGGCTGCCTGCTGTGCCTGCACCTTGGCTTGCTGCACTTGCGCGAACACCTGGTCCACCCGGGCCTCGGCCTCGGGCTGAGTCAGACGCGTGCGTTGCGCCACCAGTTGCGCCAGGTAAGTGCGGTCGCCCTCGGCGAGCGTGCCCTGGCTGATGGATTTGGCGATGATCCGCGTGGCGATACCGTTGGCGGCATCCTCGCTGACCGGCGCCGGGCCGTCGCCACGGAACAGGCTGTCGACGAAATAGCCATTGGGGTCAGGCTTGGGCGCCATGCTGGCGGCGGCGCCAACAGCGCTGGCCCCGGCCTGCATACCGGCGCTGGCGATACCGCCGGCGGTGCTGACGATCAACATGGCCGCCACCAGCGTGGCCACTGCCCAGGCAAGGAAGCCGTGGGCGGTGTCGCGAAAGTACACTTCATCGCCATGCAGGTTGGCCCACTTCACCCGCAACCGCCCGGCAATGTAGCCACCCAGGCCGGACGCGATGATCTGGGTCAACAGCAGCCAGATGATCGTCGAGATGCCCAGCGCCTTGGCGCTGGCACCTTCATTGGCCCAGGGCGAGGTCGCGGCAAAGCCAAGACCCGCACCCAGTACCACCAGGATCAGGGAAAGGGAAGCCGCCGCAGCGGCACCGGCAAAGATGGCCGCCCAGGACACGCCTGAGCGTGACTGAGCATCGGCATAGGGGTAATCGGCAGAGGGGATCATGGGATTTTCGCCTTTGTTGTGAGCAACAGGACCAGTCGCATGGTGGTAGGTGCAGGGGCTGTGCCAAATGTGTCAAAAAATGACTTCCATGAAATTCAATGGGTTAGCCTGGCTTCCTTTTTTCTTGTCGTGCAAAACACCCGGTTTGCGGCAAATGCTTCAGGGTTTATGCAATGCATGCCGGCCTCTTCGCGGGGCAAGCTCGCTCCCACAGCAGCTATCAGTGGGAGCGGGCTTGCCCGCGAAGAGGCCGGCACTGGCTTGCCTCCGTTCGCGCCCCTCGGCACTATCTGCACATGAGCCCGAACACCCTCCCCGACGGCCCCGAACAAACGCCGATCACTGCCGAAACGGTCCTGCGCTACCACCTGTGCTGGAAGCATCGCGACCTCGACGGCGTGATCGCGCTCTATCACCCCGACATCCAGTACCACGACTTCTTCCAGAACCGCGTGCTCGGCTACCGCGAGCTGCGCGACTACGTGCGCGCCTGCCTGCCCCACGAAGCCGGCGAAGACATCGTCCACAGCGACCGCATCCGCGTCGATGGCTGCACCGCGTTCATCCAGTACCAGGTCACGGTGCAGGGGGGCGAAGGCCTGGTGGCGTTCCAGTCGAGCGAAGCGATTACGGTCAGGGACGGGCTGATCTGGCGGGTCAACGAATACGCCACGCTGGTGCGGCAAAACGGCCAGGGCCTGGCTCGAAGCGGCCCGCGCCCGGCCACCAGCCGCCTGGGCCTGTCGCCGCGGCAACTGTCGACCATGGCCCAGGACCTGGAGCACTACTTCCAGCGCCAGCGCCCCTACCTGGACCCGGAGCTGGACCTGCAACAGGTGGCCGAGGCCAGCGGCTACAGCCGCAACCAGATCTCCTACCTGCTCAACCAGGTGCTCGGCCAGAGCTTCTACCGCTACGTCAACCAGGCGCGCCTGCAACACCTGATGGCCAGCCTTGGCCAGGGCAGCCACGCGGCCTCGATCGACGACCTGGCGTTCAGTGCCGGTTTCAACTCGCTGTCGGCCTTCTACAAGTGCTTTCGCGCGCACACCGGGCTCACGCCCAAGGCCTACCTCAAGCAAAATTCCCTGCGTGCACGCACGTAGGACAGCCAAGCGCCAAGCCCACTAGCATCGCCCACAGACCAAGACGGATGTGGAGCCGAACCCGATGCAACCCCTGCGCACGCTAAGCCTGTGGATGGACCAGCTCGACGAGCCACTGTGCGCCCGCCCGGCCCTGCGCGAAGACCTGGACCTGGACGTGTGCATCATCGGCGCCGGCTACACCGGCCTATGGACCGCCTACTACCTCAAGCGCCAGGCGCCGCACCTGAACATCGCCGTGCTCGAAGCCAACATCGCCGGCTTCGGCGCCTCCGGGCGCAACGGCGGCTGGCTGATGGGCAACCTGCTCGGCGAAGACCGCCTGCTGGCCAGCTTGTCGCCGCAGCAACGGCGCGCCAGCATCGACCTGCTGCAGGGCATTCCCGACGAAGTCCACGGCGTGCTGCAGCGCGAGGGCATCGATTGCGATTTTCGCAAAGGTGGCGTGCTGTACTGCGCCGCCCGCTACCCGGAACAGGAGCGCACCCTGCGCGCCTACCTCGACGACCTGTACCGCCAGGGCATGCGCGAAGAAGACTACCGCTGGCTCGGCCCCGAACAGCTGGCCGCGCAGTTGCGCGTGAGCAATGCCTACGGCGCCATCTACAGCCCGCACACCGCGACCATCCAGCCAGCCAAGCTGGTGCGCGGCCTGGCCCGGGCAGTAGAAGCGCTGGGCGTGCCGATCTACGAAAACACCCCGGCCATCGACTGGCAGCCCGGCGAAGTGCGCACGCCGCTGGCACGCATCCGCTGCCAATGGATGGTGCCTGCCGTCGAAGGCTACGCCGCCAGCCTGCCGCCGCTGGGCAAGCACCAGCTGCCGGTGCAGAGCCTGCTGGTGGCCACCGAACCCTTGCCCGAGTCGACCTGGCAGGAGATCGGCCTGGCCCAGGGCCAGGCCTTCAGCGAGAACAGCCGCCAGGTCACCTATGGCCAGCGCAGCGCCGACAACCGTCTGGTGTTCGGCGCGCGCGGCGGCTATCGCTTCGGCGGCCGCCTGCGCGAGGACTTCAACCTCACCGAGGCCGAAGTGGAGCTGCGTCGCTACCTGTTCAGCGAACTGTTCCCGCAGCTCAAGCACGTGCGCATCACCCATACCTGGGGCGGCAACCTGGGCATGGCGCGGCGTTTCCGCCCGCACATGCTGTGCGACCGCCAGCGCGGTATCGCGCTGTCCGGCGGTTACGGCGGCGAAGGCGTCGGCGCCACCAACCTGGGGGGCCGCACCCTGGCCGCGCTGATCCTCAACCAGCGCAACGAACTGACCGCCCAGCCCTGGGTGCTCGACAACCGCCCCTTGTCGAGCCTGGCCGGCTGGCCGCCCGAGCCCTGCCGCTGGCTGGGCTACAACGCCATCATCCAGAGTTTCGTCCACGAGGACCGGACCCTCGCCAACCCCGCCAGTGCGCCCTGGAGGCGGCGCCTGGCCAGCTCGCTCGCGGACTTCATGGAAGGCTTCATGCACTGACTTCCCTTTCATCTGCACAGGACCCACCTGCAATGAGCATCACCCAGTTCAAACACACCGACAGCGCCGTGCTGGACAGCGCCAACCCGGTAGCCGTCCCCCTCGGCGAGCCCGTATCAGTGGCCTCGGTCACCTGCGTGGAGCGCAGCGACGGCGTCGAAACCGGCATCTGGGAGTGCACCCCCGGCCGCTGGCGGCGGCAGATCGTGCAACAGGAGTTCTGCCATTTCATCAAGGGCCGCTGCACCTTCACCCCCGACGGTGGGCAGACCTTGCACATAGAAGCCGGAGACGCACTGATGCTACCGGCCAACAGCACCGGCATCTGGGACATCCAGGAGACCGTGCGCAAGACCTACGTTCTGATTTTCTGATCCGCTGATCGCCTGCCTTCGATAACAACAGACAAAGCAAGGTAAACCCGACATGCGCACCCTCCTTCTCGCACCCCTGATGCTGGCCGCCAGCGTGGCCAGCGCCGCCGACACGGTGAAGATCTACAACTGGTCCAGCTATGTCGCCCCCGACACCCTGAAGAACTTCCAGCAAGCTACCGGTATCGTTCCGACCTACGACGTGTACGACAGCAACGAGACCCTCGACGGCAAGCTGATGACCGGCAACTCCGGCTACGACGTGGTGTTTCCGTCCAACCACTTCATGGCCCGGCAGATCCAGGGCAAGGCCCTGAAGAAGCTCGACAAGTCGCAGCTGCCCAACTGGCAGAACCTCAACCCGGTGCTGCTCAAGGCGCTGGAGGTCAACGACCCGGGCAACCAGTATGGCTTCCCGTACCTGTGGGGCAGCACTGGCATCGGCTACAACATCGACAAGGTCAAGGCGGTGCTGGGCGACAACGCGCCGGTCGATTCCTGGGACCTGATCTTCAAGCCCGAGTACATGAGCAAGCTGAAAAGCTGCGGCGTCGCGGTGCTCGACAACGGCCCCGAGCTGCTGCCGATCGCCCTGCACTACCTGGGCCTGCCGCACCACAGCCAGGACCCGAAGGACTACGAAAAGGCCAAGGACCTGCTGATGAAGGTGCGGCCGTACATCAGCTACTTCCACTCATCCAAGTACACCGGCGACCTGGCCAATGGCGATATCTGCGTGGTGGTGGGCTTCTCGGGTGACGTGCTGCAGGCGAAGAACCGCGCAGACGAGGCGAAGAACGGGGTGAAGGTGGGCTATTCGATACCCAAGGAGGGTGCGCCGATGTGGTTCGACATGGTCGCCATGCCGGCCGATGCGCCGGACGAGAAGGCGGGCTACGCCTACATGAACTACCTGCTGCAGCCGCAGGTGATGGCCAACATCAGCAACCACGTGCAGTACGCCAACGGCAACCTCAAGGCTGACACCCTGGTGGACCCGGCGATGAAGGGCAACAGCATGATCTACCCAAGCGAGGAGGTGATGGGCAAGCTGTATGCGCTGGAGGCGATGCCGGCCAAGATCGACCGCATTCGCACGCGAATCTGGACCAGTATCAAGGCAGGGAACTAGGTAGGCTGCACCGGCCTATCGCCGGCAAGCCGGCTCCCACAGGGATCTACACAGGCCTCAAGCCTTGTGCAGTACCTGTGGGAGCCGGCTTGCCGGCGATAGGGCCAGTGCAGACGACCTGGCCATGAAAATCAGTGGTGCTCGCGGGTCGCGCGGAACTTGATGTCCGGCCAGCGCTCTTCCATCAACGCCAGGTTGACCCGGGTCGGCGCCAGGTAGGTCAGGTGCCCACCGCCGTCGATGGCCAGGTTCTCCATGGCCTTGTTCTGGAATTCCTCGAGCTTCTTCTTGTCATCGCAGGCAATCCAGCGCGCCGACCACACGGTGATCGGCTCGTAGGCGCACTCGACCTTGTACTCTTCCTTCAGGCGGCTGGCGACCACGTCGAACTGCAGCACACCCACCGCACCGAGGATGATGTCGTTGCTGCGCTCGGGGAAGAACACCTGGGTGGCGCCCTCTTCGGCCAGCTGCTGCAGGCCCTGGCGCAGCTGTTTGGATTTCAGCGGGTCCTTCAGGCGCACGCGGCGGAACAGCTCCGGGGCGAAGTGCGGGATACCGGTGAAGCCCAGCGCCTCGCCTTCGGTGAAGGTGTCGCCGATCTGGATGGTGCCGTGGTTGTGCAGGCCGATGATGTCGCCGGCATAGGCCTCTTCCAGCTGCTCGCGCTCGGAGGAGAAGAAGGTCAGCGCATCGCCCACGCGCAGGTCCTTGTTGATGCGCACGTGGCGCATCTTCATGCCCTTTTCGTACTTGCCCGAGCAGATGCGCATGAAGGCGATACGGTCGCGGTGCTTGGGGTCCATGTTCGCCTGGATCTTGAACACGAAGCCGGTGAACTTCTCTTCGACCGGCTCCACGGTGCGCTCGTGGGCCACGCGGCCGAGCGGGCGTGGCGCCCAGTCGACGACGGCGTCGAGCACGTGGTCGACACCGAAGTTGCCAAGGGCAGTACCGAAGAACACCGGGGTCAGCTGGCCGTTGATGAACTCTTCCTGGTTGAACTCGTGGCAGGCGCCCTGCACCAGCTCGAGCTGCTCGACGAACGAATCGTACTGGTCGCCCAGGTGCGCGCGGGCTTCGTCCGAGTCCAGGTTCTGGATGATCTTGGCTTCGGTGCGCTCGTGGCCGTGGCCCGGGGTGTAGACCACGATGTAGTCGCCGGTCAGGTGATACACGCCCTTGAAGTCGCGGTAGCAACCGATCGGCCAGGTGATCGGCGCGGCCTTGATCTTCAGTACCGCTTCGATTTCGTCGAGCAGTTCGATCGGGTCGCGGATGTCACGGTCGAGTTTGTTGATGAAGCTGACGATGGGCGTGTCGCGCAGGCGGCAGACGTCCATCAGGGCGATGGTCCGCGGCTCTACACCCTTACCGCCGTCGAGCACCATCAGCGCCGAGTCCACCGCGGTCAGGGTGCGGTAGGTGTCTTCGGAGAAGTCTTCGTGGCCGGGGGTGTCGAGCAGGTTGATCATGTGCTCGCGGTACGGGAACTGCATCACCGAGGTGGTGATGGAGATGCCGCGCTGCTTCTCCATTTCCATCCAGTCGGAGGTGGCGTGGCGGTCGGACTTGCGCGACTTCACGGTACCGGCGACGGCAATGGCCTTGCCCATCAGCAGCAGCTTCTCGGTGATGGTGGTCTTACCGGCGTCGGGGTGGGAAATGATTGCGAAAGTGCGGCGCTTCGCGACTTCGGCGGCCTGGTTGGTCATGGGAAATCGCCTGACTGGGGATCGAAAAGGGGCAGTATCATACCTGAAGTCGCACGCGAGGCCAAAATGCGCACCGCCGAACGTGTTGCGCATTGTCGCCGCCCGATAAAATCAGGCGCGTGAAACCGGATCCTCTGTAAACCCCTCAAGGGTGACCGGTGCGCGCCCAGGCAAATGCGCTACCAACTCCAGCCTACCGCCCATCGCCTCCAGGTAAGTGCGCAGGGTTGAAATCAACATATCGCTGCGATTTTCAACTTTCGAGACGTTCCCCTGGCGCACGTCGAGACGCTCCGCCATCCCTTCCTGAGTGATCTCAAGCTGCTTGCGCAGCGCTTGTAGCGTCATTTCTTCGCGGATAAGTTCGCGGCCGCGCTTTTCGACTTTCGCTCTGCGCTCAGGTGAAAGCTCGCCCATCACATCATCAAGTGTCTTGTACATGTTCTCGACCTCTGGACAGATGCCGATCAAAGCGCTCATCGGCGCGCTCGATCAGACTCCGATAAAACCTACGTTCACTCATGCCCGCTTTATCACCAGCCACTAGCAGCAATGCACAACGTGCCCTGTCGAAAGCGAACGCGACGCGCCAAACACCGCCATCAGCACTAAAGCGCAGCTCTTTCATGTTCGAATGCTTCGAACCATTCAAGGTATCCACGCGCGGTCTCCCCAAAGCAGGCCCCCGGCGCTCAAGCAGATGAAGCTGGGACAGCAGTTCATCCTGTACTTCCTCGGCCAATTGCTCAAACTCGACCATGAACTCCAAGCACATCCCTATAGACCACATGGCAAAAATACCTCCGGAGGAATATTCCATCAAGCGAATATTCAGTGAATTCCAGGGGAAATATTGCCCTTCGGCCTGACGGCTCAATAGCAGGTAATACAACGCCATTAAGTAGGTTTTGCATTGTTTTTCCGTAGGAAAAATCACTGCCCCCAGTGATTAACACTGGCCAAATGCCGCCTCAGATGGGAACCTTTACGCCCTCGGAGACGTCCACTCCCCTGCAACCCGCTTCGCTTGGGGACTGGTTTCATCAGCATTTTCGGGCCCGACGGGGTTCGGCTCATGGCCTGATCGCAGCCTTCGGTTGCTTCACGCTGCTACTCGCGAACACACCACTCGCTGCCAGGTATGGCCGGCCAAAAAAAGAGTGTGCTCGCCGACAACACAAGGAGTCCGCCTGTGGCTACACGCTACGGAAAAGGGCTGTTGGGATGGGCCGCCGTGCTCGTCATCCTGGCCCTGCTGGTCCACTGGATCGGCATCGACACGATCGCGCATTATCGCGACGATCTTGGGTTCTACCTGCAAGCGCACCTGGTTCTGGTGCTGGCTTCGATGGCGGCGGCGTTGGCCGTGGGCATCCCCGCTGGCATTGCCTTGAGTCGACCGCACCGGGTCGACAAAGCCGAGCGCTTCATGCAGTTCTTCAACGTTGGCAACACCATTCCCCCCCTGGCCGTTCTGGCCATCGCCCTGAGTATCCTGGGCATCGGCGCCGGGCCCGCGATCTTCGCGCTGTTCCTCGCCTCCCTCCTGCCGATCGTGCGTAACACCTACGAAGGCCTGAAAAACGTCCCCGCCTCGCTCAAGGAAGCCGCCACCGGCATCGGCATGACCCCGCGCCAGCAGCTCTGGCAGGTGGAGTTGCCCAATGCCGTGCCGATCATCGTCGGCGGTGTGCGGGTGGCCCTGGCGCTCAATGTCGGCACCGCACCGCTGGCGTTCCTGATCGGCGCCAACAGCCTGGGCAGCCTGATCTTCCCCGGCATCGCCCTGAACAACCAGCCACAGCTGCTGCTGGGCGCCGCCTGCACGGCGCTGCTGGCCCTGCTGCTCGATGCGCTGGTGAGTTTCTCCAGCAGACGCTGGCTGGAACGCGGCCTGGCCCACTGACAAGAGGGAACGTATGAAAAAGACAATCGCCTTGCTCCTGGGCGCGGCCCTGCTGTTCGCAGGTGTTGCCCAGGCAGCGGAAAAACCGCTGATCCGCGTCGGCGCGCGGGTGTTCACCGAACAGACCGTGCTCGCCGAAATCACCGCCCAGTACCTGCGCGCCAATGGCTTCGAGGTGCGTGTCACCGGCGGCCTGGGCAGCAGCCTGGCGCGCCAGGCCCAGGAAACCGGCCAGCTCGACCTGATGTGGGAATACACCGGGGTGTCGCTGGTGTCGTACAACCACATCGACGAACGCATGCCCAATGCCGAGGCCACCTACGCCCGGGTCAAGCAACTGGATGCCAAGAAAGGCCTGATCTGGCTGACCCCGTCGAAGTTCAGCAACACCTACGCCCTGGGCCTGCCCAAGCAGGTGGCCGAGGCGTATCCACAGGTCAACTCGATCAGCGACCTGAACCAGGTGCTGCGTGACGAAAGCCAGCGCAACCACCTGATCGCGCTGGACACCGAGTTCGCCAACCGCCCCGACGGCCTGGTCGGCCTCAAGGAGATGTACGACCTGCAAGTGGGCCGCGCCAACATCCGCCAGATGGATGCCGGCCTGGTCTACACCGCCATGAGCAACAACCAGGTGTTCGCCGGCCTGGTGTACACCACCGACGGGCGCCTGAACGCCTTCAACCTCAAGTTGCTCGAAGACGACAAGCACTACTTCCCGGACTACACCGCCGCCCCGGTGGTGCGCCAGGCCGTGCTCGACGCCCACCCGCAACTGGTCGCCTTGCTCAAGCCGCTGGCCGAGCAGCTCGACGACGAAACCATGCGCCAGCTCAACGCCAAGGTCGACGTCGAGCACCAGAGCCCGACCAGCGTCGCCGCCGCGTTCCTGCGTGACCACCCGCTGAGCGAGGTACAGCCATGAATCTGCTCGACGCCTTCACCCACCTGGACTGGGCCCTGGTGCTGCAACTGACCTGGCAGCACATCATGCTGGTCGGCATCGCCGTAGGCCTGGCGATCCTCTTCGGCGTGCCGCTGGGCATCCTCATGACCCGCTTCCCCGCCCTGGCCGGCCCCCTGCAGGCCAGCGCCACGGTATTGCTGACCATCCCCTCGATCGCCCTGTTCGGCCTGCTGCTGCCGTTCTACTCCAAGTTCGGCCAGGGGCTTGGGCCGCTGCCGGCGATCACCGCGGTGTTCCTTTATTCGCTGCTGCCGATCCTGCGCAACACCTACCTCGCGCTGACCAACGTCGAGCCCGGCATCCGTGAAGCCGCGCGCGGCATCGGCATGACCTTCAGCCAGCGCCTGCGCATGGTCGAGCTGCCCATCGCGGTGCCAGTGATCCTCGGCGGCGTGCGGACTGCCGTGGTCATGAACATCGGCGTCATGACCATCGCCGCCACCATCGGTGCCGGTGGCCTGGGCGTGCTCATCCTCACTTCCATCAGCCGCAGCGACATGTCGATGCTGCTGGTCGGCGCCGTGCTGGTCAGCCTGCTGGCGATCATCGCCGACCTGCTCCTGCAAACCCTGCAACGTGCCCTGACTCCAGAAGGACTGCGCTCATGATCGAACTCAAGAACCTCAGCAAAACCTTCAACGTCAACGGCAAGGACGTCAAAGCCGTGGACGCGGTCAGCCTGACCGTCAACGAAGGCGAAATTTGCGTGTTCCTCGGCCCCTCGGGCTGCGGCAAGAGCACCACGCTGAAGATGATCAACCGCCTGATCACGCCTACCTCCGGCCAGGTGTTCATCAACGGCGAAGACACCAGCGGCCTGGACGAGGTGACCCTGCGCCGCCACATCGGCTACGTGATCCAGCAGATCGGCCTGTTCCCCAACATGACCATCGAGGAGAACATCACCGTGGTCCCGCGCCTGCTGGGCTGGGACAAGCAGCGCTGCCACGACCGCGCCCGCGAGCTGATGAGCATGATCAAGCTCGAACCCAAGCAGTACCTGCAGCGCTACCCACGCGAGCTGTCTGGTGGCCAGCAGCAGCGTATCGGCGTGATCCGCGCGCTCGCCGCCGAGGCGCCGGTGCTGCTGATGGACGAGCCGTTCGGCGCGGTCGACCCGATCAACCGCGAGATGATCCAGAACGAGTTCTTCGAGATGCAGCGGGCGCTGAACAAGACCGTGATCATGGTCAGCCACGACATCGACGAAGCGATCAAGCTGGGCGACAAGATCGCCATCTTCCGCGCCGGCAAGTTGCTGCAGCTGGACCACCCGGACACCCTGCTGGCGCACCCGGTGGATGATTTCGTCAGCAACTTCGTCGGCCAGGACAGCACCCTCAAGCGCCTGCTGCTGGTGCGCGCCGAAGATGCCGCGGACAACGCGCCATCGGTGAGCCCGGAGACGCCGGTGGGCGATGCCCTGGAGCTGCTGGACGAGCACGACCGCCGCTACGTGGTGGTGACCGATGGGCAGAACAAGGCGCTGGGCTATGTGCGCCGGCGTGACATGCACCGCCAGCAAGGCACTTGCGGGGACTTCCTGCGCCAGTTCAATGCCACGGCGTCGCACGATGAGCACCTGCGCATCCTGTTGTCGCGCATGTACGAGTTCAACCGGGCGTGGCTGCCGGTGCTGGATGCCGAGCAGGTGTTCCTTGGCGAGGTGACCCAGGAATCGATTGCGGCCTACCTGAGTTCGGGGCGATCGCGGGGCGGCAAGACCAGCATCGTGTCGCCGGCCGAGGCGGCGGTTTCCTAGAGCGCTGGGGGCGCTTTGCGCCCCAATCGCGGGGCAAGCCCGCTCCCACAGGATCTGCGCAAGGCCTGTAGGAGCGGGTTTACCCGCGATGCATGCAACGCCTTACAGATCCCTACGCTGGCCTTCACAGAGAAGATCCGAAACTCACCACGAGCCATAGGGAATCCCGTAGCGTTCGATGTAGGCCTTGGACTCGGGTTCCAGGGGCAAGGCGTATTGACCATCACTCTGCCCGCCATCCGGCCCCTTTTTCACGATCCTGTCCTGCACCCGTGCGACATCGAG
>NZ_DJTF01000148.1:0-26318 GCF_002438125.1 Pseudomonas sp. UBA6315 | reverse complement strand
CGACATCGAGTGCGGGCAAGCAGGCCCCCATGAGCCACACCCGAGCCACGCCGCCCGGGGCCAGGCCGATACTCAGCATGTCGCGATAGTCCGTGATCCATTTGGCGTCAGCTCGGCAGAACGCCTTTTCGCCTACGACCATCGCCTGCCGGGTCGCTTCGGGTATCACGATATAGGCCTCATAGGTCTGCGGCTCGACCAACGACTGCCAGCGCACGTAGAGCAACCGAGGCAGGTCGGCACCCAGGACCTGCTTACCCGCACCCGAACCAGGCTCCTTCGGCCAGCCGCGTGGATTGCCCTTGAGGTTCTTGGGGGTGCTGATCGCAGCAATCCCGCTCATCGCACGGCGAAAGACGCGCTCCTGCACGTCCACCGCATCGGCGCTCTCGATCCACACTTCCATATAGTTGGGTGCGAACAATCCCAGCCGCCACGAATCGTAAGGCAGCCGGTGGACGCCATGGGTGCAACCGCTCAAGCAGAGCAGCAGCCCCAATAACAGCAACGCCTCCAGCCTATTCATTGGGGTGTTCCTTGCGCCGCATTCCCGTAGCAGGGCGATTGATGAACACCACGTCCAACCCACTGTCGTTCCAGCCTTTGGCCGCATTCCAGTTCGCCGAGAGGTGGATGTAGCGACGCCGTAACAGAGCATTCTCTTCGGGAGTCAACGGCATGTAAGCCTGGCGCAGGGCAAAGGCCTGGAGCTTGGCGGCAATGGGCTGGAGCTCTGCTGGCAAAGCTGTCCGGTTGTCATCCGGATCGATAGGATCGAACGCCACCCCGGCACGTACCGCCAATTCGCGCATGATGCGCAGGTAAACCAAAGAAAGTTCGCCGCGCACCTCTCGTTCACCGGTAATTGCGGCATACACACGTTTTTCAGCCACGCTGTCTCGTCCCCGCTGCTGAACGGGTACCGACCAGGAAGCGATGTCCAGACCGGCAGGTGGCACGTAGGTCAGCCAGTGGTTCGCTTCGTCATGGAAACGCTGGCGGGTACGCGAAAAGGCGGCGCTGCGCGCGTTGGCGAGGGAGGCGACTTCGACGCTGCTGTCCGGCTTGCTCAACAGCAGCTTTTCACGCATCCAGGGCTGGTAGCCGCCGCCGATGTCCGAATGACAGCCGGGAAGCTCGATATCCTGCTCGGCCTGGGTCAGCGAGAAGTTGTGGCGATACTCGTCACGCGCCACCAGGTGGATGACCTGGCGCGCCACACCTGGCGCAAGGCGCAGGTTGAGCCCGGGGTTGTCGGCATTGTGCGGGCTGAAATCGCCGTCACCCGGCGAGACGATACCGGCCACGGTGTCGAATAGACCGATGAAGTTGAGGGTGACATCGCTGCGAGGGTCCCAGGCGAATTTCGCCGTCAACAACGGTGAGGTTGCGGGCAAGGACCGAGCCAACATGCTGCCAGGCCCCTTGAGCAGGTCATTGGCGCAATGCCGCGCCGCCGCCGCGCCTCGACTGAAGCCGAACAGGTCGACTTCGATCCGGCGAACCTTCACCTGCGGATTCGCCGAAGCGAATCTACGCAGCTGCTTCATGACCAGGTCCGGCACCTGCTCAACCCGTGCCACCACCCCCGTGCGTCCCTTGCCGGTGCCCTGACTGTAGAGCGAATCAGCCAGGCCGCTGCGGGTGCCAATTCCTTCGATGTATACCGGTATGTAGGCCTCGTCGGCCCCAGGCAGCAGTCGCTCCTCGCTCTGGTCGGGGTACAGGTCATGCAGGCGTGCAACATTACTAACGCCATTGCCGTAACTGTTGTCGGGCCCGTTGCCTTGTCCGTCATAGCCGTAAGCGGCGCAGTACTGGCGAATATCCTCGGCGACCTGCTGCGCCATGCCCAGGCCGGACGCATGGCAACCTTCGGTAGCGGCACTGTTGGCCTGGTTGTTCCCGGTACCGTCGAAGAACAGCCCCAGGTGCAGCACGATGCCCGCCTCCTCGAGCAGTTCCTCCTCTTCTTCCTCTTCTTCCGGCAGGCTGGAGAAAGTCGGTTCGGCCGCACCATCCGCTGGCGCCACCGGGTGCGGCGCTGTAGCGACGACGCCGGGAGAAGAGGCTGCGGCACTGGGAGCGCTCCTTGACTGGTAGGTGGCGTTGAGCAATGACGGCAACAGCCGAGCACGGCAAGGGCAACCGCTGAAACTGTCCAGCGTACCTGCCACCAGAGCACCGTGACTGCGTATGTACCAGACGCCACCCACGATCCGATAGACCTTGCCATCCTTGCCACAGGAAACCCGATCCCCCTGGCGTGCATGGGCAATGCCGAACATCATGACCTGGGGGTCGGCTTCCAGTACTACGCCACCACAGGTGGTCTGGTCGCCCTGACGAATGAAATGCCCTATAGCCACTGAATCCCTCTCTACGAACCGCCCGCAAACGCAAAGTGCGCAGGCGTTGTTGGTCATGGATTACCGGCCCACCCGCAGAGGGGTTGGGTCACCCGGTACCGAACCGCAAGGGTCGAGGGGTGGTACTTCACAGGTAAATAGGACGCGTCCTAGAGCGTTGTAGGAAACTTCTAAGCATCCGGCACAAGGCACCGAACCGATCGGAAAGGGCCGCGAAGCGGCCCCGGAAATCGCGAATCAGAACCCTACACTGGCCTGCACATAGAAGGTGCGCGGCTCACCCACATAAATGCCGGCGTTGTTGTCGCTGGAGCGGGTGAAGTACTGCTTGTCGAACAGGTTCTTCACCCCCGCCGCCACTTTCAGGTTCGACAGCTTCGGCCCGAAGTCATACCCACCACGGGCATGCCAGGTCACGTAACCCGGAATATCGCCATACTGCCCGTCAGCGCTCGGCTCGGTGATGTAGTCGCCGTTGAAGCTGCCATCGGCGTTGATCCCGGTGCCGGGTGCGCGCTGCTTGGATTGGGCGAAGGCATCCAGGTTCCAGGTCCAGCGGTTGACCTGGTAGCGCACGCCGGCGGTGGCCACCTGGCGCGAGTAGAACGGCAGGTCACGGCCCTTGAAGCCGGGGATGTCACCTTCATAGGTGGCGCGGGTATAGGTGTAGCCGCCATTGACCGACAGCCCCGCCAGACGCGGATCCAGGCCCTCCAGGTCATAGCGCGCCGAGGCCTCGATACCCTGGTGCTTGGTCGCGCCCAGGTTGGTCCAGCCCACATCGTTGCTGATGTACTGCAGCTCGTCGTCGAAGTCGATGTAGAACGCCGTCAGCTCGCCGGCGAAGCCGCCGTTGTCATAGCGCGTACCGATTTCGTATGTCTTGGCCTTTTCCGGCTCCAGGCCATTGGCCGTGCTGTTGCCGGTACCGCCCTGGCCCAGCTGGAAGTACTGCAGGCTGCCGAACGAGGTCTCGTAGTTGGCGAACAGTTTCCAGGCGTCGGAGATGTGGTACATCACGCTCAGCGCCGGCAGCGGCTCGTTGCTGGTGATGCTGCGGTTCTTCTCCGGCACCGGGCGGTTGTTGGCGTCCAGCACCGGGCGGTCGCGCCAGTCGGTATTGATGTGCTCGAAGCGAATGCCGGGGGTGATGGTCCAGTTGCCGATATCGATCTTGTCATCGATGTAGTAGGCGCTGGCCTCGGTGCCGCCGCTGCGGTCCTGGAACACGTGGCCATCGGAGGTCGGGGTCGGCGTCGGCACGTTGTCGATCAGGGCCAGGCGGGTCGACTGCTCGCGCATGGCTTCCTTCAGGTAACGGTAGCCAACGCTGACTTCCTGGGTGGCGGGGCCGGTGAAGAAGATCCGCGACACCCGTGGCTCGATGGCGAAGGTGTGGTAGTTGCGCGGGTACGACGACAACGTCTTCATGTCACGCGAGGCGATGGCGCTGCCGCGGAAGCTGTCGGTGTAGTAGGTCAGCACTTCGAACTGGGTGGCTTCGTCGAGCTGGCGCTGCCACTTGAACGACACGTCCTTGCGCCGCCCGGCGAAGTAGTCGTAGTCGCGCAGCGACTGGTACGGGTTGCTGTCGTACTGCGCCTGGGTCAGGCCGCCGGGCATGTCGGCGCGGCCATCGTAGTAGTGGAAGTTGAGCCAGAACTCGTCGACGTCGGTCGGCGCCCAGTGGGTCTTGAGGATGACGTCGTCGATGTCGTTGCCGTTGTTGCTTTCACGGTAACCGTTGCCGTTCACCCCGGTGTACAACAAGGCCACGCCCATGCCGTTGTCGGCGGTGCCGCCGACGAAGGCCGATTCGGTGTGCTTCCAGCCGCCATGCTGGGACGTCTCCAAAGTGGTGGAAAGCTCTGCCGAGGGCTTCTCGGGGATGGCGCGGGTGACGAAGTTGATGACCCCGCCGACGTTCTGTGGGCCATAGCGCACCGAACCTGCGCCACGCACCACGTCGATGCTGTCCAGGTTGCCCGAGGAGATCGGCGCCATCGACAGCTGCGGCTGGCCATAGGGGGCGAAGGCCGCCGGCACGCCATCGATCAGCACCGTCGAGCGCGGTGACAGGCGCGAGGTCAGGCCGCGCACGCCGACGTTGAGCGACAGGTCGCTACCGCCGGTGCCGTTGGAGTCCTGCACCTGCACCCCGGGGATGCCGCGCAGCACATCGCGCACGTTCATCGCGCCCTCTTCCACCATCGCCTCGCGACGCACCACGGTACGCGCACCGGGGTGGTTCTGCACCACGGCCTGGTCGGCATCGCCCAGCCAGTCACCGACCACCTTGATGTCGGTGGGCGCCAGCTCCAGGCTGCCGCTGCCCAGGTCGACCGTGCTCGACAGCGGCTTGACCACCACGGTGTCCTGGGACATCTCGTAGGTCAGCCCGCTGCCCTGCAGCAACTGCTGCAGCGCCTCTACCGGCGTCAGCTGGCCGGACACCGCCGGCGCCTGCTTGCCAGCCACCAGCTCCGGGCTGAAGAACAGCTGCAGGTTGGTCTGCTGGCCCAGCTGGCTCAGCGCCGAGGCCAAGGGTTGCGCCTGGATCTGGATGGCGGCGCCGGCCTGCGCGGCCTGGCTGTTGACGGCCACGGCGCTGACCGCAAGGGCCAGCGCCAGGGCGCGAAAGCGCGGGAAAGGCTTGTTGTTGTTCACGTCGTCAAAACATCCTGAAGGTCGGGATAACGCCAATCGCATGCAAATGTAAATGCTTGGCAGTTGCAGCTGGCGGGGAAGACGAACGAGCGGAAAAAAACCTGAATCTATTTCGCGATTATTTCTCGCGAACCATCTTCATGGGCCTTGATGGCCACCGGCAGGATGCTCGGCAAGGCGCGCAACAGGGCGTCGGTGTCGTCGATGCTGAAGGTGCTGGACAGGCGCATCTGCGCCACCTTGCCCGGCGCGACCCGCAACGGTTGGGCGCGGTAGCGCGAGGCTTCGGCCACCACCTCGGCCAGGGTGGCGTTGTCGAACACCAGCTTGCCCTGGCGCCAGGCGGTCAGCGAAGCGGCGTTGACGGCGTAGGGGGCGGCGACGTTGCCGTGCTCGTCGATGTGCGCGCCTTGCCCGGCCCCCAGTTGCGCCCGCGCACTGCCCTTGCCCTGCACGCGTACCGAGCCTTGCTCGACGGCCACGCGGGTGGCGGCCGGGTCCTGGCGCACATCGAAGCGGGTGCCTGTGACCGTCACGCTGCCCTGGGCGGTGTCGACCACGAACGGCCGGCTGCTGTCATGGGCAACGCTGAACATCGCTTCGCCCGCACGCAGCACGATATGCCGCCGGCCCGGGCTGAAGTCGACCTGCAGCTCGGTGGCGCCATTGAGTTCCAGGTGCGAGCCGTCCGGCAGCTGCACCTGGCGGCGCTCGCCGAAGGCGGTGTGCAAGGCGGCCTGATGATTGAGCTGCTGATACTGCCAGCCGCCCCAGCCCAGCCCCAGAGCCACCACCGCCACGCCGGCCGCCAGCGCTTGGTGCAACAGCCGCCGGCGAGGCAACTGGCGCACCGGCTCGGGTTGGCACAGCGCTTCGAGGCGCTGGCGAGGGATGAAGTCAGTGGCTTGCCACAGCCGCGCGAGCTGCTGGTACTCCTGCCGATGCACAGGGTCAGCCGCCAGCCAGGCCTCGAGCCGCGCCTGCAGCCCGGCATCACGCGGCGCATCCTGCAAGCGGGCGAACCATTCGGCCGCCTGCTCGCGGACGCTATCGATAGCGTGCTGTTTCATGGGCAAGGTCTCCTGACTCATCATGCCGACACATCCAGGTGCTCACGCAGATGTCGGAGCGTGCGGATCATATACTTTTCGACCATGTTCTTGGTCAAACCCATGCGCTCGGCGATCTCGGCCTGGGTCAGGCCCTCGATCTTCTGCCAGATGAACACCCGCCGGCAGTTGAGCGGCAGCTCGGCCAGCGCCCGCTCGACACTTTCGGCCAGCTCCAGGGCATGCACGTAGGCTTCCGGGTCGCTGCCGCTGGCGGCCTCGTCGAAGGCCTGCAGTTCCAGGGCCTGGCGCCGGTCCTCACGACGGAAACCGTCCACGGCGATATTGCGCGCCGTCTGGTGCAAGTAGGCGCGCGGCTGCTCGACCTGCTCGCGCGGGTTTTCCAGTACCCGCACAAAGGCGTCATGGGTGAGGTCCTCGGCCTGCTGCCGACTGCGCAGCTTGCGCGTCCAGGTGCCGATCAGCTCATGGTAGTGGTCGAGGAAGCCTTTGTGTCCAGACACGGTCTCGGTCGTCAGGGAGGCGGATGAGGGTGCGAATAGTAATGTTTCTCATCAATTGCGGCAATTCCGCCGATCGGTAACAAAAAATTTAAGGGAAATTTCATGCACCAAAGTGCCAGTTTTGGTGGCCATAAATATGAACACCTGTGACCCCTTCGCGGGGCAAGCCCGCGCCCACAAAAAAAGCAGATCCCTGTAGGAGCGGGCTTGTCCCGCGAAGAGGCCAAGCGGTCTATTCCACAATTTTTTACGCTTGAAACATCGCGGGGAACATCTACTGGTCACACGAGTCGGTTATTCAAACGATAGGGCCCAGATCCACGACGAACGCGGCCGGATTGCCTGTTGATCTTGCTGGGTTCACGCCCTAAAGTGCGCGCCGAACGTCCATGCTGGAAACGATCCATCCGGCTCAAGTACTGAGTAGGCGAACCAAAGTGGGGATACGGAGGACGTTCAGTTTGCAGCCACTTATCTTTTCAGTTTGCCCATGGAGTCCCTGAGCATGTCGATCCAGGTCGAAGACTATTTCGCGCGTGACACCTTCCAGAAAATGAAGGCGTTCGCCGACAAGCAGGAAACCCCGTTCGTACTCATCGACACCCAGATGATCAGCCAGGCCTATGACGACCTGCGCGCCGGGTTCGAATTCGCCAAGGTCTACTACGCGGTCAAGGCCAACCCGGCCGTGGAGATCATCGACCTGCTCAAGGAGAAAGGCTCGAGCTTCGACATCGCCTCGATCTACGAGCTGGACAAGGTACTGGGCCGCGGCGTCAGCGCCGACCGCATCAGCTACGGCAACACCATCAAGAAGTCCAAGGACATCCGCTACTTCTACGAGAAGGGCGTGCGCCTGTATGCCACCGACTCGGAAGCGGACCTGCGCAACATCGCCAAGGCCGCGCCGGGCTCCAAGGTCTACGTGCGCATCCTCACCGAAGGCTCCACCACTGCCGACTGGCCGCTGTCGCGCAAGTTCGGCTGCCAGACCGACATGGCCATGGACCTGCTGATCCTCGCCCGCGACCTGGGCCTGGTGCCTTACGGCATTTCCTTCCACGTAGGCTCGCAGCAGCGCGACATCAGCGTGTGGGACGCGGCCATCGCCAAGGTCAAGGTGATCTTCGAGCGCCTGAAGGAAGAAGACGGCATCGAGCTCAAGCTGATCAACATGGGTGGCGGCTTCCCGGCCAACTACATCACCCGCACCAACAGCCTGGAAACCTACGCCGAAGAGATCATCCGCTTCCTCAAGGAAGACTTCGGTGACGACCTGCCGGAAATCATCCTCGAGCCAGGCCGTTCGCTGATCGCCAACGCCGGCATCCTGGTCAGCGAAGTGGTGCTGGTGGCGCGCAAGTCGCGCACCGCGGTGGAGCGCTGGATCTACACCGACGTGGGCAAGTTCTCCGGCCTGATCGAAACCATGGACGAAGCCATCAAGTTCCCGATCTGGACCGAGAAGAAAGGCGAGGCCGAAGAAGTGGTGATCGCCGGCCCGACCTGCGACAGCGCCGACATCATGTACGAGAACTACAAGTACGGCCTGCCGCTGAACCTGGCGATCGGTGACCGCCTGTACTGGCTCTCGACCGGTGCCTACACCACCAGCTACAGCGCCGTGGAGTTCAACGGTTTCCCGCCGCTGAAGGCGTACTACCTGTAATGCACGACGGGGCCGCAAGGCCCCGTTTTCATGTGTGTATCAGTGCCGCCCTCTTCGCGGGGCAAGCCCGCTCCCACAGGTTCTCCACTGAACCCGTGAGCAGTGGAGAACCTGTGGGAGCGGGCTTGCCCCGCGAAGAGGCCGGCACTGCAGAAATCAATGTCCGCGCTGCGCGATCTCTTCGGCATACCGCGCCGCAAAGGCCATCAACATCGGCCCCGCCCCCTGCAACGTCACCAACGCACTGCGCAGGAAATTCAGATTCCCCTCGACCCGCGCCCGCTCCAGCCAAGCCCCCGCCTCGGCCATTTCCCCACGCTCGACCAGCACCAGCGCCAGGCTGAACATCCCGCGAAAATCCCCCGCCTCGGCCGAGCGCCGATACCAGCGCACCGCCCTCACCGGGCTCGGCGCAGTGGCGATGCCCTGCTCCAGGTATCGCCCATACAGGTTCATCGACTTGGCATGGCCCATCTGCGCGGCCTTCTCGTAGCACAGCAACGCCTGGGCCTGGTTGGCCGGCACTCCACGCCCGGTGGCCAGCAGGTTGCCCAGGTTGTAAAGGCCCCAGTCCAGGCCCGCATCGGCCGCACGCGCATAATGGATGGCCGCCTGCGACCAATCCTGAGCGCCGCCCCAGGCATGCTCCAGGCAACGGCCGAGCATGTTGTGGGCCATGGCACTGCCGCCCTGGGCGGCGATGCCGAACCAGCGCCGGGCCACCGCCTCATCGGCTTCGATGCCACGCCCGTCGAGCAGGATCTGCCCAAGCAGCAGTTGCGCCTCGACCACGCCCTCCCCGGCCGCCGCCAGGATTGCCTGGGCCGCCTGGCCGGGGCTGTGTTCGAGCATGGCCTTGAGGCCGGCCACATCCACCACGTCTTCACGCCGCAACTGATAGGACACGTCTCAGACCTCGGCCCAGCGGCGCAGCAGGTTATGGTAGGTGCCGGTCAGCTGCAGCAGCGAGGGGTGCTCCGGCACATCGGCAGTCAGTTGCTGGATGGCATTGTCCATCTCGAACAGCAACGCCCGCTGGCTATCCTCGCGCACCAGGCTCTGGGTCCAGAAGAACGCGGCATAACGCACGCCGCGGGTCACCGGGTTGACCTTGTGCAGGCTGGTGCCGGGGTACAGCACCAGGTCGCCGGCAGCCAGCTTGACCTGCTGGGTGCCATAGGTGTCCTGGATCACCAGTTCGCCGCCGTCGTAGCTGTCCGGCTCGCTGAGGAACAAGGTCGAGGACAGGTCGGTGCGCACCCGCTCCGGGCTGCCCTTGGGCTGGCGCAGGGCGTTGTCGATATGGAAACCGAAGTTGCCGCCTTCGCGGTAGCAGTTGATCAGCGGCGGGAACACCTTGTGCGGCAGTGCTGCCGACATGAAGCGTGGCGTCTGCCACAGCCGGTCGATCAGCGCGCTGCCGATTTCCTTGGCCAGCGCATGGCCCTCCGGCAACTGCAGGTTGTGCTTGGCCTTGGCCGACTGGTAGCCGGCGGTGACTTTGCCGTCAGCCCAGTCGGCTTGCTCCAGGGCCT
The DNA here is from genome assembly GCF_002438125.1 of Pseudomonas sp. UBA6315. NCBI lineage: Bacteria > Pseudomonadati > Pseudomonadota > Gammaproteobacteria > Pseudomonadales > Pseudomonadaceae > Pseudomonas > Pseudomonas sp. UBA6315. Next base: position 16,505 of record NZ_DJTF01000148.1, on the reverse strand, counting down.
CGCGAATACGCGCGAGCTCGTCGCGGTCGAACAAACCGGGAATGTGAAGCAGCATGGCGACGGCACCGTCAGAAAGTGTAAAGGCGCCAATGATATTGATTCACTTTTACGCCGCACAAGCCCTTTCGCCGCTTAAGACGTTTCAGCTCAAGTAAACCGTAAAGCGAATTTGTAAAGATTGTAAATTCCTAGCGAATGGTAACGACTCTCAATTGCTAGTTACAATCGCTTACACTATGATCCGCGGCCTTCACACCTTGGGGAAGGTCCATAACAATGCGAAACGTACCATCTGCAGTCAGTTCACCACGCCTGATCGTGTCCGCCATCGGCGTCGCCCTTAGCGCATCCAGCGTCTATGCCGCCGACCCTGCCGCCAGCAGCGCCATCACCCTCGACGCCACCAGCGTCAACGGCAAGGCTGAACAAGCCAGCACCGACTACAAGGTCGAGAAGGCTTCCTCGCAGAAGTACACCGCACCACTGGTGGACACCCCGCGCTCGATCACCGTGATCCCGCAGCAAGTGATCAAGGACACCAACGCCCTGACCCTGCAGGATGCCCTGCGCACCGTGCCAGGCATCACCTTCGGTGCCGGCGAAGGCGGCAACCCGCAAGGCGACCGCCCGTTCATCCGCGGCTTCGATGCCCAGGGTGACACCTACCTGGACGGCGTGCGCGACACCGGCGCGCAAACCCGCGAAATCTTCGCCATCGAATCGGTGGAAGTGGCCAAGGGCCCGAACTCGGCCATCGGTGGCCGTGGCGCCGCCGGCGGCACCATCAACCTGGTGAGCAAGCGCGCCCACCTGGGCAACTCGCTGGACGGCGCCTGGACCTGGGGCAGCGACCAGACCCAGCGCTACACCTTCGATGGCAACTACCAGTTCAGCGACACCGTGGCTGGCCGCCTCAACCTGATGACCCACGACAGCAACGTTGCCGGCCGTGACAAGGTCAACTACGACCGCTGGGGTATCGCCCCGTCGCTGGCCTTCGGCCTCGGCACGCCGACCCGCGTCAACCTCGACTACTACCAACTGGAAAGCGACGACCTGCCCGATTCCGGCATCCCGTACAGCATCCCGACGGCCGGCAGCGGCGCACGCACCTCGGCGCACCCGAGCAAGCCCGACGACGGCGGCGACAGCGACAACTTCTATGGCCTGACCGGCCGCGACTTCCGCAAGAGCCGCGTCGACATCGCCACCTTCGCCATCGAGCACGACCTGACCGACTCGCTGACCATCAAGAACACCCTGCGCCACGGCAACAGCATGCAGGACTACATCCTGACCCAGCCCGACGACAGCAAGGGCAACGTCAACAATGGCAGCGTCTGGCGCCGCGCCAACACCCGCGTGGGCAACACCGCCACCACCACCAACCAGACCGACCTGTTCGGCGACTTCTACCTGGGCGGGTTCAAGAACAGCTTCTCCACCGGCATCGAGCTGAGCCGCGAAGAAAGCAAGCGTTCGACGTACAACGTCGACACCAACACCCATGGCTCGACCGCCACGACGTGCAACCCGAGCTTGATCGGCGCCAACAGCGGCTACAACTGCACCTCGCTGGGCAACCCGAACCCGGACGACCCGTGGAACGGCGCGATCTCGCGCAACTACGCCGGCACCGACACCAAGAGCAACACCCGCGCCATCTACGTGTTCGACACCCTCGAGCTGTCGCCGGACTGGCTGCTGAACATGGGCCTGCGCTACGACCACTTCGACACCCAGTACCGTGGCTATGATGCCTCCGGCGCCACCGTGGTGAACACCAAGGGCGTCGCCTCCAAGGGCAAGGACACCAGCGAGTTCGTCACCGGCCAGCTGGGCCTGGTGTGGAAACCGGCTGAGAACGGCAGCATCTACGTCTCCTACGCTACTTCCGCGACGCCACCGGGCGCGCTGCTGGGCGAAGGCATGGAAGGCAACCCGCTGGGCAACACTACCGACCGCGGTGGCAACCTGCTGAGCAGCGACATGGAGCCGGAAGAAACCACCAACTACGAAATCGGCACCAAGTGGGACCTGCTCGACCAGCGCCTGTCCCTGGCCGCCGCGCTGTTCCGCACCGAGAAGGAAAACGCCCGCGTCCAGGTCGACACCACCACCTACGAGAACGTCGGCGAAACCCGCGTGCAGGGCATCGAGCTGTCGGCCAGCGGCAAGCTGACCGACAAGTGGCAAGTGTTCGCCGGCTACACCTACATGCAAGCGCGCCAGATCGATGGCGGCGCACTGGGCAAGGTCAACGACGGCAACCAGCTGCCGAACACCCCGAACAACAGCGCCAGCCTGTGGACCACCTACTCGGTCACGCCGAAGCTGACCATCGGTGGCGGCGCGTTCTACGTGGATGACGTGTATGGCAGCGTGGCCAACACCACCATGGTCGACAGCTACGTGCGCTACGACGCCATGGCCGCCTACAAGCTGACCAAGAACGTCGACCTGCAGCTGAACGTGCAGAACCTGACCAACGAGGTGTACTACGACAAGGCATTCTCCACCCACTTCGCCAACCAGGCGGCCGGGCGGACCACCATGCTGACCACCGCAGTCCACTTCTAAAGCAGCACCCCAAGCCCCGTTCATTCCCATGAGCGGGGCTTTTGCGTACCAAGGCATAATGCACCCCGCGCAACAGGCCCCAGCAACACAAGGTGATCGATGTGGTGAAGAAGACGCTGTTCCAATTGCACTGGTTCTTTGGCATCACCGCTGGGCTGGTGCTGGCCTTGATGGGCATTACCGGGGCGCTGTACTCGTTCCAGGAAGAACTGCTGCGCGCGTTCAACGCCGACGTGCTGAAGGTCGAGGTGCGCGCAGAGGGCGTGCTGCCACCGGCCGAGCTGGTGCGCCGGGTCGAGGCCGAGCAAGGCGACAAGATCTCGATGCTGTGGGTCGATGTCCGCGAAGGCAATGCCGCGCGCATCTTCTTCACCCCTGCCCCAGGCGAGCGGCGTGGTGCCCTGCGCTATGCCGACCCGTACACCGGCGAACTCAAGGGCGAAGTGGCCGGGCAAGGTTTCTTCAACCTGATGCTCGAGCTGCACCGCTTCCTGGCCATGGGCGACACCGGCCGGCAGATCACCGGCGCCTGTACCTTGATGCTGATCTTCTTCTGCCTGTCCGGGCTGTACCTGCGCTGGCCGCGCAAGGCGCTGAACTGGCGCACCTGGCTGACCCTGGACTGGGCCAAGAAAGGCCGCGCCTTCAATTGGGACCTGCACGCGGTGTTCGGCACCTGGTGCCTGCTGTTCTACCTGCTGTTCGCCCTGACCGGGCTGTTCTGGTCCTACGAGTGGTACCGCGAAGGCCTGAACCGCCTGCTGGGTGATGCGCCTGCCGCCGGCCAGCAGCAAAAACGCGGCGAAGGCCGTGGCCGCCACGGGCCGCAGAAGGTCGACAAGAACGCAGCGCCCCTGGTGGTCGACTACGACGCCATCTGGGCCAACCTCAAGGCGGCAGCAGGCCCGAGCCTTGCCACCTACAACCTGCGCTTGCCACCTGCGGGCGGCCAGCCGGCCAACCTGTTCTACCTGCAAGACAGCGCCGCGCACCCGCGCGCCTTCAATACCCTGGTGCTCGACCCGGCTACCGGCCAGGTGAAAAGCCATGACCGCTACCTCGACAAGTCGTTCAAGGCGCAGCTGCTGCAGAGCGTCTACGCCCTGCATGTCGGCGAGTACTTCGGCCTGCCGGGGCGCATCATCGTCACGATCGCCAGCCTGACCATGCCGCTGTTCTTCGTCACCGGCTGGTTGCTGTACCTCGACCGCCGGCGCAAGAAGCGCCAGGTGCGGGCGGCCCGTGGCAACGTCACCAACACCGATGCCGGCGCCGGTAGCTGGCTGATCGGCTTCGCCAGCCAAAGCGGTTTTGCCGAGCAACTGGCCTGGCAGAGCGCCGGGCAATTGCAGGCCGCCGGCCTGCCGGTGCAAGTGCGCGCCCTGGCCGAGTTGGGCGAGGATGATTTGCGCAAGGCGCACCGCGCGCTGTTCGTGGTCAGCACCTTCGGCGACGGCGAGGCGCCCGACAGCGCACGCGCCTTCGAGCGCAAGGTGCTGGGCCAGCCCTGGGCGCTGAACGAGCTCAGCTACGCCGTGCTGGCCCTGGGCGACCGCCAGTACCCGCACTTCTGCGGCTTCGCCCGGCGCCTGCAGGCGTGGCTGGGCGAGCGCGGCGCCAGCAGCGCATTCAGCCCGGTGGAAGTCGACAATGCCAACCCTTCGGCCCTGCAGCAGTGGCAGCAATCGCTGGCGCAGCTGACCGGCGCGCAGCCGGTCGCCGCCTGGCAGGCGCCCAGCTACGGCAACTGGAGCCTGGAGCGCCGCGAGCTGCTCAACCCAGGCAGCCAGGGCCAACCGGTGTACCTGCTCGGGCTGCGCGCCCAGCAAGCTGCCAGCTGGCAAGCCGGTGACCTGGTCGACATCCTGCCGCTCAATGGCCAGCCCCGGATCGAAACCTTCCTCAGCGGCATGGCACTGGATGCCAGCACCTTGGTGCAGCTCGACGGCCTGCAGGAAACCCTCGCCCAGGCCCTGGCCGGCCGCCAGTTACCCACCCGCCGCGACCACCTGATCGGCTTGCACCCGCAAGCGCTGGTCGATGCGCTGGTGCCGATCGGCAGCCGTGAATACTCCATCGCCTCGATCGCCAGCGATGGCGTGCTGGAGCTGATCGTGCGCCAGGAACGTCACAGCGACGGCAACCTGGGCCTGGGTTCTGGCTGGCTGACCGAATACCTGCCGCTTGGCGGCACACTGAGCCTGCGCCTGCGCCGCAACAGCGCGTTCCACTTGCCGGAGGTGGCGGCGCCGCTGATCCTGATCGGCAACGGCACCGGCCTTGCGGGGCTGCGCAGTTTGCTCAAGGCGCGGATCAGCGCGGGCGAGCAGCGCAACTGGCTGCTGTTCGGCGAGCGCAACCGGGCGCATGACCTGCTGTGTGGCGATGAGCTGCAGGGCTGGCTGCAAAACGGCGACCTGGCGCGGCTGGACCTGGCGTTTTCGCGGGACCAGGCCGAGAAGGTGTATGTGCAGGATGTGTTGCTGCAACAGGCCGAGGTGTTCAAGCGCTGGGTTGCCGAGGGTGCCTGTGTGTATGTCTGCGGCAGCCTGCAAGGGATGGCGGCGGGGGTGGATGCGGCGCTCAAGGGCATGCTTGGCGAGGCCGTGGTCGAGCAGCTGATCGAAGATGGGCGCTATCGCCGGGATGTGTACTGATCGGGTAATGAGGTAGCCGGTACTGGCCCTATCGCCGGCAAGCCGGCTCCCACAGGTGCAGGGTAGGTCTCTGACACTTGTGGGAGCCGGCTTGCCGGCGATAGGGCCGCTGCCGGCTCAGTGCAGCTCGAAGGTATCGGCATCCAGGTTGGCCGGGAAGCGGGTGCGATACGCCGCCAGCTCCGCCGCGCTCAACACCGCCGTGAACACACCGTCCGCCTCGCCTGCGCTGAGCAAGCTCTCTCCCTGGAAGTCCAGCACCTGGCTGTCGCCGGAATAGGCGAAGCCCTTGCCATCGGTGCCCACCCGGTTCACCGCCGCCACATAGCACAGGTTCTCGATGCCCCGCGCCGGCAGCAAGCGGTTCCAGTGCTGGCGCCGCGCCGCCGGCCAGTTGGCGGTGTACAGCAGCAGGTCGGTGTCCTGGGCATCACGGCTCCACACCGGGAAGCGCAGGTCGTAGCAGATCAGCGGGCGCACGCGCCAGCCTTTGATCTCGAACTGCACCTGGCGCTCGCCCGGGGTGTAGTGCTTGTGCTCGCCGGCCATGCGGAACAGGTGGCGCTTGTCGTAGTGCAGGATCTCGCCGTCCGGGCGCGCCCACAGCAGGCGGTTGCGGTGGCTGCCGTCGGCGGCCTGGACGATCACGCTGCCGGTGATCACCGCGTCGATCCGCTTGGCCTGGGCCTTGAGCCATTTGTAGGTCGGGCCGTTCTCGGGCTCGGCCAGGCGCTCCGACTCCATGGAAAAACCGGTGGTGAACATCTCCGGCAGGATCACCAGGTCGACGTCGCCGGCCTGCTCCAGCAGCACCTCGAAGTGCGCGTAGTTGGCCTCGCGGTCATGCCAGGCCAGGGTGGTCTGGATCAGGGCGATTTTCAGGTTGGGCAGTGCACTCAGATCGCGCATAGTTTTTCCGCTGCCTGGCGCAGCGTCTCCTCACGTTTGGCAAAGCACAGGCGCACCAGGCGTTGCTCGGGGATGGGTTGCTGGTAGAACACCGACACCGGAATGGTCGCCACGCCGTGCTCGCGGGTCAGCCACAGGGCCATGTCGACGTCGTTCAGGTCCGGGCGGATCTGCGAGTAGTCCACCAGCTGGAAGTAGGTACCGGCGGTACGGGTGAAACTGAAACGCGAGCCTGCGAGCAGGTCGCAGAACAGGTCGCGCTTGGCCTGGTAGAAGCCCGGCAGCTCATCGAGGTGCTGCGGGTGCTCGGCCATGAAATCGGCCAGCGCGCACTGCAGCGGCGTGACGCCGCAGAAGTTGACGTACTGGTGCACCTTGCGCAGTTCCGCGCTCAAGGCCGGCGGGGCGATCACGTAGCCGGTTTTCCAACCGGTCACGTGGTAGGTCTTGCCGAACGAGCTGACCACGAAGGCGCGGGCGTAGAGCTCGGTGTGGGCCAGCACGCTGGCGTGCTGCACGCCATCGAAGACCAGGTGCTCGTAGACCTCGTCGCTGATCAGGTAGATGTCGCGGTCGGCGATCAACCGCGCCAGCTGGTCGAGGTCGTCACGGCTGATCAGCGCGCCGCTGGGGTTGTGCGGCGAATTGAGGATGACCATGCGCGTGCGCGGGCTCAGGGCCTCGCTGAACTTCTGCCAGTCGATGCGAAAATCGCCGTCGCGCAGCTGCACGTGCACGCAACGGCCACCGGCCAGTTCCACCGAGGGCTCGTAGCTGTCGTAGCAGGGGTCGAAGACGATCACTTCGTCGCCGGCATGGATGACCGCCTGGATGGCGCAGAAGATCGCCTCGGTGGCACCGGGGGTGATGGTCACTTCCTGGTCGGCATCGACCTTGGCGCCATACAGCCGCTCGACCTTCGCCGCCACCTGCTGGCGCAGGGCTGGCAGGCCGGTCATTGGCGCGTACTGGTTATGCCCGGCGGCCACATGGCGGCCGACCGCATCGAGCAAAGCCTGCGGGCCATTGAAGTCGGGGAAACCCTGGGAGAGGTTGAGCGCGCCGGTTTGCACGGCAAGCTGGGACATGGTGGTGAAGATGGTCGTGCCGACATTCGGCAGTTTGCTGCGGATCATGGAGCCCTCTTTCCTGGGGTTTGTCCGGCACGGGGTAGAGACCGAGCATAGCGGATCAAGCAGTCAGGAAAAAGGTTGAAACAATAGGGGGATTGCGGTGGGTCAAGGAAGCTGGGGCCGCTTGGCGGCCCCATGCCAAGGTCAGCGCTTGTCGCGGCGCTTCTTCTCGGCCTTCTTGTGGTGCGACATCAAGCGGCGCTTCTTGTTGACCTGGCGGTCGGTGAGGGTGTTCTTCTTGCCCTCGTAAGGGTTCTCGCCACCCTTGTACTCGATGCGGATCGGCGTACCGACCAGCTTGAGCACGCGACGGTAGGTGTTTTCCAGGTAACGCGAGTACGACTTGGGGATCTTCTCGGTCTGGTTGCCGTGGATCACGATCAGCGGCGGGTTGGCACCACCGAGGTGGGCATAGCGCAGCTTGATGCGGCGGCCGTTGACCAGCGGCGGCTGGTGCTCGCTGACCGCATCTTCGAGGATCTGCGTCAGGCGGCTGGTCGGCCAGCGGGTGACCGCCGACTTGAACGCGGCCTGCACCGACTTGTACAGGTGGCCCACGCCGGTGCCGTGCAGCGCCGAAATGAAGTGGATGTCGGCGAAGTCGACGAAGAACAGCCGGCGCTCCAGCTCGGTCTTCACGTAGTCGCGCTCACCCGGCTCCATGCCATCCCACTTGTTCAGGGCGATGACGATGGCACGGCCGGCTTCGAGGGCGAAGCCCAGCAGGTTGAGGTCGTGGTCGACCACACCTTCGCGGGCGTCCATGACGAAGATCACCACGTTGGCGTCCTTGATCGCCTGCAGGGTCTTCACCACCGAGAACTTTTCGACTTCCTCGTGGATCTTGCCGCGCTTGCGCACGCCGGCGGTGTCGATGAAGGTGTACTTCTCGTCATCGCGCTCGAACGGGATGTAGATACTGTCGCGGGTGGTGCCCGGCTGGTCGTAGACCACCACGCGCTCTTCGCCGAGCATGCGGTTGACCAGGGTCGACTTGCCGACGTTGGGGCGGCCGATGATGGCGATCTTGATGCCATCCTTTTCGCTCGGGCCCGGGATGCGCACCGCTTCCTCGCCTTCGGCGACGTCCTGGTCCAGGGCTTCTTCCTCGGCATCGCGAGGGATATGGCCCAGTACCGACTCCATCAGCTGGTTGATGCCGCGGCCCTGCGAGCCAGCCACCGGAATGGCGTTGCCCATGCCCAGCGGCGAGAACTCGGCGCGGGCGACGTCGGCGTCGATGTTGTCGATCTTGTTGGCGACCAGGATGGCCGACTTGTTGCGCTTGCGCAGGTGCTCGGCAATCATCTGGTCGGCGGCGGTCATGCCGGCGCGGGCATCGACCAGGAACAGCACATAGTCGGCTTCTTCGATGGCCATCAGCGACTGCTCGGCCATCTTCTCGTCCATGCCCACTTCGTCACCGGTGATACCACCGGTGTCGATCAGGATGTAGGAACGACCCTGCCAGCTGGCATCACCATACTGGCGGTCACGGGTCAGGCCCGACAGGTCACCGACGATGGCATCGCGGGTCTTGGTCAGGCGGTTGAACATGGTGGATTTGCCGACGTTCGGCCGGCCCACCAGGGCGATTACGGGAACCATGCGGCTCTCCACTCTTGAATTCTTGAAAATGCAAAGGCCGCTGCAAGGCAGCGGCCGGAGTTAGGGCGGCGTGTCCTACGCCGCAACTCAAGACCCTTAGCGGTCTTGAGCATAGCTTCAGCGGATGGTCAGTGCCTCGAGCTTGCCGCTGTTGCCAAAGACGTAGATGGTGTCGCCGACCACCAGGGGCCGGGCACGCAGGCCATCGCTGTCGATACGTTCACGGCCGACGAAGCGGCCATCGACCTGGCTGAGCAGGTGCAGGTAACCCTCGAAATCACCCACTGCCACATAGCTGGAGTACACCTCCGGCGCGGTCAACTGGCGGCGTGCCATCGAGTCGTTGCTCCACAGGGCGCTGGAGGAGCGTTCGTCGACGCTCTGCACAGTGCCCGAGGCTTCGCTGACGTAGACGTTGCCAAAGCCCTGGGCGACACCCACGTAGCTGGAGGCATCACGCTGCCACAGCACGCGGCCGCTTTCCAGGTCCAGGCCGGCGACCCGGCCCTGGTAGGTGCTGACGTACAGGGTACCACCGGACAGCAGCAGGCCGCCGTCGATATCGACCACGCGGTCCAGCTCGGAACGGCCTTGCGGGATGGCCACGCGGCTTTCCCACACCGGCACGCCGTTGTTGATGTCCACTGCCACCACCTTGCCGGTGGACAGGCCGGCGACGGCCAGGCGGTTGGTGGCAATCGGTGCACCGGTGCCACGCAGGGTCAGCACGGCCGGGGTGTTCTCGTAGATCCAGCGGCGGTCGCCAGTGGCGGCATCCAGGCCGATCAGGCGGTCGTCCTGGGTCTGCACCACCACAACGTCACCGTTGTTGGCAGGCGGCGCCAGCACTTCGCTGGTGACGCGCGCCTTCCAGCGCTCTTCACCGGTGCTGGAGTCCAGGGCGATCACTTCACCCTTGAGGGTGCCGAGCATGACCAGGCCATAGCCGACACCGACCGCGCCGGAAACCGGCTTGTCCAGGTCCTTCTTCCACACCACGTCACCGGTGATGCGGTCGAGGGCGAAGACTTCGCCGTTGACGTCGGAGGCGTAGATACGGTCGTTCTCGATGGCCGGTACCAGGGTGTTGTAGGTTTCGCCCTGGCCGTCACCGATCGAACGGCTCCACTGCTTCTTCAGCACCACTTCTTCGGTGAACTTGGTCAGCTCGGCCGGAGGCAGTTCCTTCTTGCTGTTGCTGCTGCAACCTGCGGCCAGAACGGCCAGGGTCAGCACTGCTGCTTGTTTCCAACCGATCACGTCACGCGTCCCCTTTGGCCAGATCATCCAGCTTCAGTTGCAGGCCACCGACCGCAGCGTCATCCGACAGCGCAGCCTTGGCTTTTTCGTATGCACCGTGGGCATCGTCGGCGCGGCCCAGCTGCACCAGCAGGTCGCCCTTCAATTCTTCACGGCTGGCCAGGAACGCCTTGTCGGCGTCACCGTCGAGCAGTTTCAGGGCATCTTCGGCCTTGTTCTGGGCGGCCAGCACGCGCGCCAGGCGCTGACGTGCGATTTCGCCCAGGGTCACGTCGGCCGGCTTGTCCAGCACGGCCTTGAGCTCGGCAGCGGCGTCGTCGAGCTTGCCGCTCTCGACCGCGACCTTGGCCACGAACAGGCTGCCGTACTGGGCATAGGCCGTACCGCCGAACTCGCTCTTGAGCTTGCCGGACAGTTCCGCGACCTTGGTCGCGTCAGGCTGGCCGCTCGGGGTCAGGCTGGTTTCCAGCAGGGCCTGGTACAGCTGCGAGGCGCCTTGCGACTGGTTGTTCTGGTACTTGTGCCAGGTGTTCCAGCCCAGCACCACCACGCCGGCCAGCAGCGCGCCGGTCAGCAGCGGCTTGCCGTTGCGGTTCCACCAGTCCTTGACCGTTGCCAGGTCATCATCATCGGTACTCGACACCCCAATACTCCTTTTCGCCTATTCGCTTGTTGAACCGCGTTACGCCTGTGCGATCGCGGTTTCCAGGTGCTCAGCCAGAGCATCCCAGGCAATGTTCTGTTGTTCGCCCTGACCACGCAGGGGCTTCACGCCGATCTCTTGCTTGGCCAGCTCGTCGTCGCCAAGAATCAGGGCGAACAGTGCCCCGCTCTTGTCGGCTTTCTTGAACTGGCTCTTGAAGCTGCCGCCGCCGGCGTTGACCGCCAGGCGCAAGCCCGGCAGACGATCGCGCAGGCCTTCGGACAGGCGCAGGCCTGCCAGTTCCGCCTGCTCGCCGAAGGCGCACAGGTAGACGTCGATCTGGCGATTGATCGACTCCGGCACCTTGCCGAGGGTTTCCAGCAGCAGGATCAGGCGCTCGATGCCCATGGCGAAGCCAACGCCGGTGGTCGGCTTGCCGCCCATCTGCTCGACCAGGCCATCGTAACGGCCACCGGCGCAAACCGTGCCCTGGGCGCCGAGCTTGTCGGTGACCCATTCGAATACGGTCTTGCTGTAGTAGTCCAGGCCACGCACCAGCTTGGTGTTGATCACGAACGGAATGCCGGCGGCGTCGAGGCGTGCCTTGAGGCCCTCGAAGTGCACGCGCGAATCCTCGTCCAGGTAGTCTTCCAGCTTCGGCGCGCCGACCAGCACCGCCTGGGTGCCCTGGTCCTTGCTGTCGAGGATGCGCAGCGGGTTGCTCTTGAGGCGGCGCTGGCTGTCTTCGTCGAGCTGCTCCAGGCGCGCCGAGAGGAACTCGACCAGCGCGTCACGGTAGCGGGCACGCGCTTCGCTGGTACCCAGACTGTTGAGCTCGAGCTTGACCGCGTCCTGGATGCCCAGCAGGCCCCACAGGCGCCAGGTCAGCATGATCAGCTCGGCGTCGATGTCCGGGCCATCGAGGTTGAACACTTCGACGCCGATCTGGTGGAACTGGCGGTAGCGGCCCTTCTGCGGGCGCTCGTGGCGGAACATCTGGCCGATGTACCAGAGCTTCTGCACCTGGCCGTTGCCAGTGATGCCATGCTCGAGCACGGCACGCACGCAGGCGGCAGTGCCTTCGGGGCGCAGGGTCAGCGAATCGCCGTTGCGGTCCTCGAAGGTGTACATCTCTTTTTCGACGATGTCGGTGACTTCACCAATGGAGCGCTTGAACAGCTCGGTGAACTCGACGATCGGCGTGCGGATCTGGCTGTACCCATAGGTGTCCAGCAGGCCGGCGACGGTGCCTTCGAAGTAGCGCCACAGCGGCGACTGCTCTGGCAGGATGTCGTTCATGCCACGGATGGCTTGCAGCGATTTGCTCACGAAAAGTCCTTACGAATCTGTGTGTCAGCTGCGGGCGATCAGCGCCGCGTCAGCCTCGACCTTTTCGGCCGCTTTCTGGCGGATGAGTTTTTCCAGCTCATCGACCAGGTTGTCATTGGTCAGCTTCTGCGCAGGCTTGCCGTCGATGTAGATCAGGTTCGGCGTGCCGCCGGTCAGCCCCACGTGGGCCTCCTTGGCTTCACCCGGGCCGTTGACCACGCAACCGATCACCGCCACGTCCAGCGGCACCAGCAGGTCTTCCAGGCGCCCTTCCAGCTCGTTCATGGTCTTGACCACATCGAAGTTCTGCCGGGAGCAGCTCGGGCAGGCGATGAAGTTGATGCCACGCGAACGCAGGTGCAGGGACTTGAGGATGTCGTAGCCGACCTTCACTTCTTCGACCGGGTCGGCCGCCAGCGAGATGCGGATGGTATCGCCAATGCCTTCGGCCAGCAGCATACCGAGGCCGACGGCGGATTTCACCGTGCCCGAACGCAGGCCACCGGCTTCGGTGATGCCCAAGTGCAGCGGCTGGATGATCTGCTTGGCCAGCAGGCGGTAGGCCTCGACGGCCATGAACACGTCGGAGGCCTTGACGCTGACCTTGAAGTCCTGGAAGTCCAGGCGGTCCAGGTGCTCCACGTGACGCAGGGCAGACTCGACCAGCGCGGCCGGGGTCGGCTCGCCGTACTTCTTCTGCAGGTCCTTTTCCAGGGAGCCGGCGTTGACGCCGATGCGGATCGGGATGCCGCGATCGCGGGCGGCATCGACCACCGCGCGCACACGGTCTTCACGGCCGATGTTGCCCGGGTTGATGCGCAGGCAATCGACGCCCAGCTCGGCCACGCGCAAGGCGATCTTGTAGTCGAAGTGGATGTCGGCGACCAGCGGCACGCTGACCAGTTGCTTGATCTTGCCGAACGCCTCGGCGGCGTCCATGTCGGGTACCGAAACGCGCACGATGTCGACGCCGGCATCGACCAGGCGCTGGATCTGCGCCACGGTGGCGGCGACGTCGTTGGTGTCGGTGTTGGTCATGCTCTGCACCGCGATGGGGGCATCACCACCCACCGGCACATTGCCGACCCAGATTTTGCGGGATTCGCGACGTTTGATCGGAGATTCGCCGTGCATGACTTATTGTCCCAACTTCAGGCGAGCGGTCTCGCCACTGGTGAACGGGGCAACATCGACGGGCTGGCCGTTGTAGCTGACCTGGGCGCCACGGGCAAAGCCCAGGCGCACCGCGAACGGCGGCTTGCCGGTCAGCTCCAGGTTGTCGCCCTTGCGCTTGATGGCGCTGAACAGCACCTTGCCGTTGCCATCGGTGACCTGGGTCCAGCAGTCGGCGACGAACTGGATGGCGACCTTGGCGCTGCCGGCCGGTACTGCGGCGGGCTCGGCGGCGGCCACTGCCGGCACGCTGGCCGCCGGCGCCACAGGGGCGGCTGGCGTGGCTGGCGCTGCAGGGGTGGCGGGCACGGCCGGTGCCGGTGTTGCAGCGGTTTGCTGAGCGGGTGCCGGCGCAGTGGCGGCAGGCGCCGCTTCGCTGGCGGGCTGGCCAGCCGGTTCGGCCGGGGCCTGCTCCAGGGGCAGCGGTGCGCTCTCAGCCTGCTGGCTGGCGGTGACGGCCTGGTCTTCAGGCTCGTCCAGCGGGTGGATCTGGGTGGTGCCGTCGGCGCTCTCGACCTCTACGTGTTCCAGGGCGATCTTGGCCAGGTCCTTGCCACGCAGGCTGCCCTGGTCCTGCCACCAGATGAAGCTGCCACCCACCACGGCGACCAGCAGCAACAGGCTGACGCCACGCAGGATGTTGTGCGACAGGCGCACCGGCTCTTCGATGCGGCCCAGCGAATGCACTTCGCTGCCCTTGGCATGGGTACCGGTGTACTGGTCGAAGGCCTCGACCAGGGGCGCCTGGTCCAGGTCCATGAGCTTGGCGTAGGCGCGGATGTAGCCACGGGCGAAGGTGTGCCCTGGCAGCTTGTCGAAGGCGCCGGTTTCCACATGGTTCAGCGAACTGATGGTGAGGTTGAGCTTGCGGGCCACCTCGGCTTGCGACCACTCCCGTTTTTCGCGGGCCTGGCGCAACAGCTCACCGGGGTTCTGGCCAGTCGCTGCTGCTACTTCGGGATGCGCGGCTTTCATCGTTGCTCCGACAGGTATTGCTGATATTCCGGCGTACCGGGATAAAGTCGTTGTAATTGCTGGCCCAGCTCGGCCAGTGTGCCCTGCTCGTCGTACACCCGGGCAAGACGGCTGCCCAGCAGCAGGCTGCGGGCGCTGTGATCGCTCAACTGGCTGAAACGATCGTAGTAGTCCCGGGACGGCACATAATGCCTGTTTTCGTAGGACAACTCAGCCATTTCCAGCAACGCCCTGGGCTGCCGCTGATTGAGCTGCAGGGCCTTGGTCAGGTAAGCGTGTGCCTGGTCGCGATTTTCCAGCTTCAGCGCCGTCAGGCCAAGGTTCTCGTACACCCGGGAGCGCTCAGGATACAGGCTATCGGCGCTGGCCAGGCGAAACATCTGCTCGGCTTCGGCAAAACGTTGCTGAGCATATAGGAAACTGCCGTAGTTGTTGCGAATTCGCGTATCGCCGGGGCGCGCAGCCAGCGCCTGCTTGAACTGGGCTTCGGCCAGTGCGGCTTCGCCTTCGGCCTGGAACACCAGCGCCAGGGCCGCGTGGGCATCGGCGTCACTGGCATCCAGGGCCAGCGCCTTGCCCAAAGGAGCCTTGGCCTGTTCGGTCAAACCTTGTTGCAAATAGCCGAGCCCGAGCTGCACGTAGGCCCGCCCCGCTTCTGCCCTGCCCTGGCGCGAGGCCAGGGGGTCGCTCGCGCCGCCCGACACGCAGCCGGCCAGCAGCATAAGCGCGAGGATCGACAGCGCGGCGCGCAGGCTCATGGCGGGCCGGCCTCAGTGACGCACGGCGCTGTCTGAAAGCTCAGCGTCTGCGGAGAGCTGGCGCACTGCGATGTAGCGTTCGCTGCGGCGGGTACGGTCGTTGACCTGGCCGACCAGCTGACCACAGGCGGCGTCGATGTCTTCGCCGCGGGTGGTACGGGTGGTGACGTTGAAGCCACCGTGGTGCAGCAGGTCCTGGAAGCGGCGAATAGCATTGTTGCTAGGCCGCTCGTAACCCGAATGGGGGAACGGGTTGAACGGGATGAGGTTGATCTTGCACGGCACGTCACGCAGCAGCTCGATCATCTGCGCGGCGTGCTCGGGCTGGTCGTTGACGTCCTTGAGCAGGGTGTACTCGATGGTCAGCACGCGCTTGCCACCCAGGGTCGACATGTAGCCCATGCACGATTCCAGCAGCATCTTCAGCGGGTACTTCTTGTTGATCGGTACCAGCTGGTTGCGCAGTTCGTCGTTCGGGGCATGCAGCGACAGGGCCAGCGACACGTCGATGTGCTTGGCCAGTTCGTCGATCATCGGCACCACGCCCGAGGTGGACAGGGTGACGCGACGCTTGGAAATGCCATAGCCGAGATCTTCCATCATGATCTTCATGGCGGCGATGACATTGTCGAAATTCAGCAGGGGCTCGCCCATGCCCATCATGACCACGTTGGTAATCGCGCGGTCGATCTTGGCCGGGACGGTCCCGAAGGATTTGTTGGCAAGCCACACCTGGCCGATCACTTCGGCGGCGGTGAGGTTGCTGTTGAAGCCTTGCTTGCCGGTGGAGCAGAAACTGCAGTCCAGGGCGCAGCCGGCTTGCGACGAGACGCAGAGCGTGCCGCGGTCGTCGGTGGGGATGTAGACGGTCTCGACGCAGCTGCCGGAGGCAACGCGGACCACCCACTTGCGGGTACCGTCAGCGGAAATGTCTTCGCTGACCACTTCCGGGCCCCGAATCTCGGCAACGGCCTCGAGCTTTTCACGCAGGACCTTGCCGACATTGGTCATGGCGGCGAAATCGTCGACGCCAAAATGGTGAATCCACTTCATCACCTGGCCAGCGCGAAAGCGCTTCTCCCCGATCGAGTCGAAGAACTGTTCCATTTCCTGCAGGGTCAGCCCCAACAGGTTGATTTTGCCGGTAGATGTCGTCATGGATTCACCTTCACCCTTAAGCTTTCGCTTAGCGAGTGGTTACCTCGGTAGCAGCGAAGAAGTAAGCGATTTCGCGAGCAGCAGCAGCTTCGGAGTCCGAACCGTGAACGGCGTTGGCGTCGATCGACTCGGCGAAGTCAGCACGGATGGTGCCGGCAGCAGCTTCTTTAGGGTTGGTAGCGCCCATCAGCTCACGGTTCAGAGCGATGGCGTTTTCGCCTTCCAGAACCTGAACAACGACCGGACCGGAAGTCATGAAGGCAACCAGGTCACCGAAGAAGCCACGAGCGCTGTGCTCGGCGTAGAAGCCTTCGGCTTCGGC